>JAILPZ010000010.1 GCA_024699225.1 Sphaerochaetaceae bacterium | reverse complement strand
ACAAAAAGACTTACCCTGTATTTCTTCAGCTCATTTTTAACAGATTTTGTGGTCAGGGTTTCAGGGTTGGTAACGACAATTTTGCACCCGTCTTCAAGCTTCTTGAAAAGTGCTTTTCTTTCTTTTCTTGTCTGACCACCGCGCAGACACACACAAGAAATTCCTGCCTTTCTGAGTTTTGCCGTCTGGTCGTTCATGAGGGCAAGAAGAGGATAAACTATTATGCTGATTCCTCTGCACAGCGTGGCAGGGATAAGGAAGCAGAGGCTTTTACCTGTTCCGGTTGGCAGTATTACTATCTGGCCGGGCCTTTTTTCTTCATTTTCATATTCCTGTTCAAGTATTTTATGCATGACCAGGATCTGGTATGGCTTTAATGTTTTTATTTTGAAATTCTGCTCAGCTGTCCGTGTTATTTCATAAAGGTAGTTCATACCCTATAAGACGCCAAAAAGTGTTTGAGCTTTGTTTTTTGATAAAAAAAAGACGTTACAGATTAAACTGCAACGTCCTCTTTGCCTGAAAATTCAGAACTCAGACAATCTTTGTAACCTTTCCTGCTCTGAGGCATCTGGTACAAACCTTTATTGTTCTGGGTGTTCCGTCGATGAGTGTCTTTACAGAAACAATATTCGGCATGAAAACTCTCTTTGTTGTTACGCCGATATGCTGACCAACACCACCCTTCTTCTTTGCCTGACCTTTTCTCGGTACATTCTGTCCTGAGATAGTGCCTTTTCCACAAATTTCACATCTACGTGCCATAATATATCCACCTCTAAATTACATCATTTGGAGCAACATTAGGAAATTATCAGATTTATCTGTTAATGTAAAGTCCTCTTTGAAGAGAAATTAACATACATATGATATTTATTGACTTAAATACCATAAAATCTATATACTCTTTTTGCTTACGGGGCGTTGCCTAGTGGCTATGGCGCCTGCTTTGGGAGCAGGATATCGGAGGTTCGAGTCCTCTCGCCCCGAAAATGGAATCAGTTTTGGCTGGTTCCAATTTTTTTGTGCTGAAAATGGCTATTGCTAAAAGGCACAAAATTTTGTATAACAGTTTTGCAATGCACCAATAGCTCAGTTGGATAGAGCAACTGCCTTCTAAGCAGTAGGTCTTTGGTTCGAGCCCAAATTGGTGTAATGAACATGACGAGATCCGAAAGGGTCTCGTTTTTGTTTATACGTGTTTCTTTTGGAAGCAAATGCAGTCTGGTTGACGATTTTCTTCAAAAAGGATTAACAAAATTAGTCCTTTTTCGAATTTTTTTTCAAATAGACTGCACACGGCCCTTCCAAGACAGAAAAGGGAGAGCCTTGAAACTACAAGGCTCTCATAGGAGGGGTAAATGAAGTTAATTTATGTAGTACCAGTTAATAGTCATGCCTTTTCGGCTTTGTTTTCTTCTTCTTTAACTGTCTCCTGGACAGCTTCTTCTTTTTTACATTCACAGACTTCGTTGTGTTTGTGATGGTGGCAGCACTTTGCCTTTGCTGTAAAAAGGAAAAGATTGCATGAAACAATCATCAGAGCTGAACCGACAATTGCAAAGATAATTGGAAGAGCTGAAGCATCCTTTACTCTGTAGCTTGTCATCTCAAACATACCGTAACGTTCTGTTGTAATTACCGGAGCACCGTAAACGACGCTCAGTGTTATAAGTGCTATTGCAGCAAGTAAAGCAATAATTGCTATTACAAATGTGGCTGTAGAAATCTTTTTCATAAAAGCAACCTCCTTTCAATTACTTTATGACTTAAAGATAGTCACGTTTACTACGTTTGGCAACAAAGAGGAAAAATAGTACACAATTCTTCACATTTGTCAGTCGACTATGGTAAATGTTATTTTCTTTACCGGTGCAGTGGACCCGTCAGAAACGCCGCTCTTGTAGGGCTCACCGGAGAAGAAGATGGCAAAACGGCCCTGAGTTCCCTGAAATACGGATATGGGTTCTGCTGTAAAAACACCAGTATCTGTCTTGCTGTCGTAGGCCAAGGCCTCGTTTTTAAGTTCTCTCCAGGTAGTTGAAAGAAGCTCTGTACCTGAGAGTACTATCTCAACAGTTGTATGTTTCTTGTGAAAAACGAAGGGCTTGTCTGAGGAGGACGGAGTATAGGTTGTAATTTCGTATGTTACATCCGGATCCGGAGTAGTATAGCTGCCCTTTTCCCTGTCGTATACATCATCATGGTCCATGGCATCTATTACAGCCCTAAGCTTTGGAAGGGATGGAATATACATTTCAAGCTTCCCGAGTATGTCAAAAATCATAAACTCCTCCTATTTGTCCTCAAGTCCGCCGTGTCTGGCCCAGTGAAACAGATACTGCTGGGCAACACCGGCACACGGACCGAAAAGTGAAACAGCCTCTTTTGCACAGTCTGTCTTTTCGTTCCACTGATAGCACTCTGCCATAACACGCTTCATCCAGACATCCATGGGATAGCAGTCAAGGCGGTGACAGCCGAAAAGCAGTGCACAGTCAGCAACCTTTATTCCTATTCCCTTTACCTGCATAAGCGTCTTGCGGCATTCGTCTATGTCTGCAGTTTTCATCCTCTCAAAATCAATCAGACCGTCGCGGACAGCAACTGCAGTATTTATAATGTATAGAGCTCTGAAACCAAGACCTATTTCCCTAAGCTCTTCCTCAGTAGCCTCACAAAGACGTTCGGCAGTAGGAAAGCCGTGGATGCTGCTGTCGTTTTCAGAGACCTCTCCGAAGGCCAGGCACATGCGCTCTATTATTCCCATTATCCTCTTTATATTATTGTTCTGTGAAACAACAAATGAGCACAGAGCCTCCCATGGATCCTGGTTGAGTATTCTTATTCCAGGAGCATAGTCGCAGGCTTTTTTCATGACAGAAGATGTTCCGGCAAAGCGTTCCTTAAGAGCCTGATAGTCAGTCTCCATGTCAAAAAAATGACTGAAGTAAGGAGAAAGGCTTTCTGTTGAAAGATCACTTTGGGAAGAAGAGAACTTCAATGCGTTTTTGCCCACCCCACTGATTACTGAATAAACATCCCCTTCTTTAAAGACTCTGAAACACTGTCCGGAAAAAAGAGTATCCTCAAGACTAAGGGTATTTTTGTCTATAATCATCTTCAGCTTAACCCAGGAAAGTCCAGGCACCTATAAATATAAGGATACAGCCACCAACAGCTGCTGCGAACTTTGAAAGCTTTGCTCCGGCAAGCTTCCCTATCTTAAGCCCTGTCATGCAGATTGCATAGGTTATTACGGCAATCACGGTGCAGGAAATAAGAACCTGCTGAACAGAAAAGGATGTAAATGTAAGACCGGCAGACAGGGCGTCAATTGAAGTTGCAACAGCCTGAATTATGAGCATGCCGAAGGAAAGGATAACCTCACTGGCCACCTCTTCCTCAGTCTTCTTTTTCACGCTCCCGTCTATAATCATCTTAACTCCGAGAAACCACAGTACAGACAGGGTAACCCATGGGATATAAGAGGAAAGGACGTTGAAAACACCGAGCAGGGTTGTAACAAGAAACCAGCCTGCAAACGGCATGATAAACTGAAATACAGCAAATGCACCTGCAATCAGATTCATTCTTGAAAACTTCATGTTGGGATTTGCAAGACTGTTGGCAACAGAAACGCAGAAAGCGTCCATTGCAAGGCCTACGCCAAGCAGGGCGCTTTCTACAAGAAACGAATAGTTATCCATTATTTGATAAGAATCCTTTTAAAATTTTTCTTGCCTGATTTAAGAATCATCTCTCCATCCTTTGCAAAAGACGGGTCAACAATGAATTTAAAATCAGTGATCTTTTCTCCGTTCACTGAGGCTCCGCCACCTGTAACGATACGGCGGATCTCACTCTTACTCGGTCCAAGACCGGCAGCGAAGAAAAGGTCTACTATGTTCATACCTTCGCCAAGTTCAATTTCAACGGTAGGCATGTTGGAAGTATCTCCCAATCCGCTGAAGGCAGCCTTAGCTGCACTTACAGCCTTTTCAGCCTCTTCTTCTCCATGGATGATCTTTGTAACCTCGTAGGCAAGGCGGGCCTTGGCCTCGTTGATGTTAACTGAAGGACTGTCGTAGGTCTTAATATCATCAAGATCCATGAATGTGAAAATCTTCATGAACTTGATGACATCTGCGTCAGCTACGTTTCTCCAGTACTGGTAGAAGTCGTACGGTGAGTAGATAGTCGGATCAAGGAAGACAGCGCCCTTCTCGCTCTTGCCCATCTTCTTGCCGTCTGCACGCATAATAAGATTGAATGTAAGACCAAAGCACTCAGGACCGCCCATTCTCTGGATAAGGTCTATTCCGGCTACAATGTTACCCCACTGGTCAGCACCACCTATCTGAAGACGGTTGCCATACTTCTTGTAAAGCATCCAGTAGTCGTAGCTCTGAAGAAGCTGATAGTTAAACTCAATAAAACTCAGACCTCTTTCAAGGCGCTGCTTTACGCCTTCAAATGTAAGCATCCTGTTTACAGAAAAGTATTTGCCAACATCTCTGAGAAATTCAATGTAGTTCAAGTCAACAAGCCAGTCGGCGTTGTTTACAACAGTTCCTTTTCCATAGCCGGCAGGAGGCACTTCGTCAAAGTTAACAACGTGTCTCAGCTGCTTCTCAATATTCTTTGCGTTCTCAGCAATCTGCTCGGGAGGCAGAATCTTTCTCATCTCGGTTTTACCGGAAGGGTCTCCGATAAGGCCTGTGCCGCCACCTACGAGGGCAAGCGGCTTGTGACCGAACTGCTGCAGATGATGCATGGCAAAGAACGGGACAATGTGTCCGACATGAAGTGAGGGACCTGTAGGATCTGTACCACAGTAGAAGGTAACTTTCTCCTTATCCATAAGGTCGGAAAGTGCGTCGAGATTTGTGCAGTCTTTTACAAAGCCTCTGTCGTAGAGGACTTTCAGGGCTTCATTCATACTCTCTTGTACTCCTTGGTAGCCTTTTTGATTCTTTCAACGAGATCTGAAATCTTTACTCTTTCCTGCTCCATTGAATCTCTGAATCTCAGGGTAACCGTGTTGTCCTGGAGTGTGTCGTAGTCAACTGTTACGCAGTACGGAGTTCCAATTTCATCCTGGCGGCGATAGCGGCGTCCGATAGCTCCGCTCTGGTCGTAGTCAGTAGCAAAGTCTTCACGAAGTTCATGCTCGAGCTTTGAGGCAAACTCTGCAAGACCATCTTTCTTGACAAGCGGAAGAACTGCAACTGTAACAGGTGCAATTGCCGGATGGAAGTGAAGTACTGTTCTGACGTCTCCACCCTCGAGTTCCTGCTCCTCATAGGCATCTGACATGACCATAAGAACGTTTCTTGTAAGACCTGCTGAAGTCTCAACAACGTAAGGAATGTATCTCTCATTTGTTTCCGGATCAAGGTATGTCTGATCCTTGCCGCTGAACTTCTGGTGCTGTGTAAGGTCGTAATCTGTTCTGCTGTGTACGCCTTCAAGCTCCTGCCAACCCATCGGGAAGAGGAACTGAATGTCGTATGCATCCTTGGCGTAGAATGCAAGCTCATCCGGTCCGTGCTGGTGCCATCTGAGGTGGTCAGCAACTATACCGAGCTTGTCCACGTAGAACTTCATTCTCTGCTCTCTCCAGTACGGGAACCACTTCTCGTCTGTTCCGGGCTTGCAGAAGAACTGCATTTCCATCTGCTCAAATTCACAGCTTCTGAAGATAAAGTTCTTTGTTGTAATCTCGTTTCTGAAGCTCTTTCCAACCTGGGCAATTCCGAACGGAATCTTTACTCTTGAGGAAGAAACAACATTCTTGAAATCAACATAGATACCCTGGGCTGTTTCAGGTCTGAGGTAGATGGTAGATGCTGCATCTACATCTGCACCAATGTGTGTTGCAAACATGAGGTTGAAGTTTCTCGGTGTTGTGAAGCTGCCTCTTGTTCCGCAGACCGGACACGGGGCTTCAAGGTCAATCTGGTCGGCTCTGAATCTGCTCTTGCACTGCTTGCAGTCAACCATGGGGTCTGTAAAGTTGCTTACGTGTCCGCTGGCTTCCCAAACTCTCGGGTGCATAAGGATTGAAGCATCAAGACCTACAATCCCGTCATGCAGCTGAGTCATTTCCTTCCACCACATGTCTCTTATATTATTCTTCAGCTGGACTCCCATTGGACCGTAATCATAGGCTCCGTTGAGTCCTCCGTAAATTTCACTTGACTGAAAGATGAATCCACGTCTCTTACAAAGAGAGACAATCTTATCCATTGTAACGTTGGCCATTTTAAACTCCTTTAAGCTTCCAACACTTTAATTGCGCATTCTATTCTTCTGTAGCTTTCTTCACAACCCAGCAACCTTAAACATGAGAAAGGAGGTGGGCTTACCTGAAGACCTGTAAGAGCTATTCTCAGCGGATTGAAAACGCCTGCGTTCTTAATACCGAGAGAAGTGGCCAGGTCACAGAGCTTCTGCTGCATCTCATCATCTGTCTTTCCTTCAGCCATACACTGCTTGACTGTCTCATAAACAGCCTTGAGTGCCGTAAGCGTTCCGCTCTGATCCATCTTCTTTGGAATAAGCATCTGAACATCAGGAAGATG
Source organism: Sphaerochaetaceae bacterium (assembly GCA_024699225.1). Lineage (GTDB taxonomy): Bacteria > Spirochaetota > Spirochaetia > Sphaerochaetales > Sphaerochaetaceae > UBA1265. The sequence continues at coordinate 8,058 of JAILPZ010000010.1, read as the reverse complement.
ATAATCTTTGACAAAGCCGCACATAGGGACAATGTCGGAAAGAAGTGTAATTCTTTCCTTGATTCCGGGTACAAATGAAAGAAGCCTGTCTCTGTCCGCATCTGTAAGAATGCCTGCATCCTTGAGATACGGCATGAGCAGGTCACAGAGCTCACTGTCGCTCTTGCGTCTCATGTACTGACCGTTAAACCAGTCGAGCTTCTGGTAGTCAAAGACTCCGGGAGCTGTATTGATCTTTTCAAGACTGAAGACCTTTTCAAGCTCTTCTCTTGTGAAGAATTCTGTCTCGCTGTCGTAGCTCCAGCCAACAAGGCTTACATAGTTCAGAAGTGCCTCAGGAAGGTAACCCTTGGCCCTGAAGTCACGAACTGATGTTGATCCGTGGCGCTTTGAGAGCTTTGCAAAATGGACCTCTCCTGTTACCGGGTCTGTTTCCTTACCCATGACCATAGGAAGGTGGCAGTACTGGGGAATCTCCCATCCGAATGCCTCATACATGAGAACATGAAGCGGTCCGCTGGGGATCCACTCCTGTGCACGCATGATGTGGGTAATACCCATAAGGTGGTCGTCTATAACATTTGCAAGGTGGTATGTCGGGAAACCGTCACTCTTGAGAAGAACCGGATCCGGACTGATATCCTTGTTTTCACGTGTAATATCTCCCATGAGGATATCATGGAATGTTGTGCTTCCCTCTGTGGGGACCTTGAGTCTGATTACAGGCTTTATACCCTGCTTCTCAAGTTCTGCCCTCTCCTCTTCAGTGAGGTTTCTGCAGTGTCTGTCATATCCCATCTGAGGGCTCTTCTCTTCTTCCTGTTTCTTTCTCAGGTTTTCAAGACGCTCCGGAGTGCAGTAGCAGTAGTAGGCCTTTCCCATATCTACAAGCTTTTTGGCATATTCCTGATAAAGGGCCAGGCGCTCGCTCTGAATATACGGTCCGTGGGGACCACCGACAACGGGACCTTCATCCCATTTTATTCCAAGCCAGTCGAGGGTACTGTAGAGATCCTGAAGGCTCTCATCACTGTAGCGCTCTCTGTCTGTATCTTCTACTCTGAGTATGAACTTTCCGCCGTTGGCTCTGGCGAAAAAATAGTTAAAAAGAGCGGTTCTGACTCCGCCGATGTGCTGCAACCCCGTTGGAGACGGAGCATAACGTACACGAACTTCCATAGTTCTTCTGTTCCTTCTTATATAGTTTTTAACCCCATGGGCTCTGTTTTACGAACCTAAGGAGATCCATTCTTGAATTAAGATTCATTTTTCCGAAAATATTTGCAATATGGTTATTAACAGTGTTTACGGAAATATTCATTTCTGAAGCAATTTCTTTGTTGGTCATACCCTTACAGACGTACTGGATAACCTCAAATTCCCTGTCAGTGATTTTATATTCTTCAAAACTATCCCTTGAAACCTCTCCACCGCGGCTGATTTTTGTTGCCAGTACGGAAAAGCGGATAAAGTAGAAGACCATCATTATTACCGAGATTGAAATGAAGTAGACCGGGAACATAAGAATGGCCGTATCCGGGAAGATGTAAAGAAGTGAAGATGTCGGAATAAGGCAGAGCACAACAATATTGATTGTCTTGCAGATATTGCGGCTGTGTGCATCACTTAGTTTCCCGAGGTTCTTCCAAAGTGTTATTTCGCAGAAAATCATCAGGATAATGAAGAGAGCTGCCTGATAGTCGTAGGCAAAGGTCTTGTCCCCGATTATTACCGAGGTAAGTCCAACTCCAAAATAAGCGGCACTGAAAATACCGATTATTATAGTGTAGTTCTTTTTCAGCTTAAGACCGAGAATCCAGTAGATGAAGAACGGAATAAGGCCATATATGAAACCCATAAGGGCATGCGTTGAAATACTCAGTATGTAGTCAAACACAACTATAACAGTCCCGCTTGAGAAGGCAGGGACAACAAGAGAAAGAAACTCAAACAGACATATTGTCAGAAGCGTAGACTGAAATACTATGTACCATGCTCCCCATGTCCTTGACTTCATAATGTTGGACGCAATAGAAAGAGCCAGAGTCATGGCGCTGGTTATAAGGGCAATTCCGTAAAGTAAACTTGCAATACTCTCCATAATTCTTTTCCTTTCCGTTTACAAAATCACATCCTGAGAAGATAAGGAAGAGCCTTTCTCTCCGTATATCTGGCTTTCAGCAATTTTGTTTTTCTCGTAGATGTTTAAAAGCTTCTTATAAAGCTTCAGAGCATCTTTTTCACCGGTTGCCCTGAATACTGTATTTGCCATCTCAATACCCTCTTCCTGTCTTCCGGTTACGTAGTAGAGAATGGCAGTATTGTAACCGCTCACATAATCATGGTAACTGCCCCAGTGTTCTTCAAAAATACTGCAGGCCTCATAGTACATGTCATTTTTTGCATACTCAAAAGCTACTTCCAGAGAAACGTCCTTGCTCTTGTTGGAAACAAGGTAGAAGTTTGACCTTGTGTAGTAAGGAGTAAGGCGCTTTTTAATAACGGATCCGAATGAATCTGCCATATCCCTGAACTTTGCAACAAAATCAACAGTACTGTTTGTAAATGTATCTGAATAGACAAAGTTTCCGTCAGGATTAAGATATCCGATTAAAACAGTCTCCGTCTCATACAGAGGAGCACTTCCGGTAAATGAATAGGTGTCAAGAACAGCAAGGGTTTCAACATCCTGAACAACATACTCATAACGGAGGTTTCCCTCACGGTTGAGGTAGTAATAATAAGTTTTTTTACCGCTTGAAGAATCTGTTGTAACACTTGCAGTAATAAAGGTTCTGTAATTCTGTGCAGTTACCTTTCCGGTAACAAGAGCATCTACCCCATAATCAAGCAGGGACTGTCTTACAGTTGAGCTTTTTGCAGTCATGCTGATAATTCTGTCTGTTGAAGAAGAATTTATGACTGTGTAAATACCCTGGTCCAGGGCATCTTCAACAACACCGGTCAGATACTCTGCAGTATCCTCATATGGCACTGACCAGTCTATAAAGTTAATAAACTGAGTCAGGGCAGAAGGTGTGGGAATGTCTGTTGTATCATATGCAGTTTCCGGGTAAGCTGCGTTTCTGTATCTCCATGCATAGTCATATGGTTTTACGGAAGCAACGGCTATGGTCCTGTAGCCTGTAAGGTCAACGCTTGACGGGGAAAGAGTATTAATTCCAATCATAGTTGAACAACTTGAAAGCACAAGTAAAAGAAGTACCGAAACTATTAAAAATACAGATATTTTTCTCATATCCTTCACCTTAGATTATATAATAGCATTTTGGGGTCAATAATGGCAATTGACAACAAGGTAGTGTAAATTTATCTTATTAAGCGGAGGCTCACATGCCCGGAAAAAGAAAATTTGATGATGATGACGATTATGTAAGCATCTACGATGTTGACGACGAAAGAGATGATGAAGATCTCGACGACGATGATCTTGAGGATCTTGATGACGAAGACCTCCTCGACAGATACGAATCACCCATCAAGTTAAACTATGATGACGATGATGATTTTGAGGACGAAGAGGAAGAAGAGGATGAAGATTTTCTGGATGACGGCTTCCACTACGCGGAAGACGAAGACGAGGATTCGGATTATTGATTATGTTTTCTTCTGCATCTGAACTCAAAGCCCTTTCACCATGGAAAGAGAGACAGACCGTTGTCTTCATGTCTGATTTTGGAACTGCAGACGGCGCCGTAAGCGCCATGCACGGAGTAGCAGATTCTGTATGCCACTCCCTACGCCTTGAAGACCTTACACACGAGATTCCTCAGTTTAACATCTGGGAGGCAAGCTACCGCCTCATCCAGTCCCTTACCTACTGGGCACCCGGAACGGTTTTTGTCTCTGTTGTTGACCCGGGCGTAGGTTCTGACAGAGAGAGCGTTGCCGTTCTTACAGCTTCAGGCCATATTATTGTAACTCCTGACAACGGAACACTTTCCCACATTGCGAAAAAGATTGGAATTCTTGAAAGAAGACGCATCAGTGAAACTGAAAACCGCCTTAAGGACAGCCAGAGATCCTATACCTTTTACGGCCGTGATGTATATGCCTACACAGGGGCAAGACTCGCTGCCGGAATAATAGATTTTGACGGCACCGGACCCCTTCTTGATCCTGAGCCGGTCATGCTTGAAATAGAAGATCCGAAGATTGAAAAAGGCCGCATAACAGGAACCATAGATGTTCTTGATACAAGGTACGGAAGCCTTTGGACAAACATACCGGACACATTGTTCTTCTCAGACAATATTTCTTTCGGAGACAGCGTATATGTCACAGTCTCTGTTAAGGACCGCCTGGTTTTCGGATACAAAATGAAGGTCTGCAAGAACTTCTCTGAAGTAGAAGTCGGTGAGCCCTTAGTCTATGTAAACAGCCTTCTGAATGTAGGCATAGCCTTAAATCAGGGCAACTTTGCACAGACATATTCAATCGGTACCGGTGAGGACTGGAAAATCAGTATTGAGAAGGCCTGAATCAAATAAACGGGTTGAAGTATCTTCCTCCGTTTACAAAACGGAGGCCAACTGATACTGCAGCCAGAATAATACAGAAGGCTATTGAAAGATAGTCTGAAACAGCAAACGGACGGGCACTGTACCATGTCCGTTTTTTATTTTTGCCAAAACCTCTCAGTTCCATTGCACTTGCAATAATTTCAATTCTGTCCATGCTTGAAACAATTAACGGAAAGAGCATGTCCGCAGCATTCTTAAGGCGTTTGATAAGCTTCTGCTTTCCTGAAGCCATCTCCAGACCCCTCGCCTGCTGGGCAATCGAAATATCATGGTACTCTCTCTGAATATCAGGAATATATCTTAGTGCCAGTGAGACTGAATAAGCTATCTTGTAGCTCACACCAATTCTGTTGAGGCTGGAAGCAAACTCACTTGGATCTGTTGTTGATACAAACAGAATTACAATCGGTATGGTTGCAAGGTACTTTAAAATAACATTCAGCTGGTAGAAAAGCTGCTCTGCAGTTACTACATAACGCCAGAAGATTGTAAATAAGACAGTTCTTGTCCCGTATATGGTTGTACCGTGCTCAGGGGAAAAGAGGAAGATAAGAAGGTTGTTCAGCACCATGAAAATGAAGGTGAAATAGAACATAACCTTCACTTCTGAAAATTTGATTTTTGAAACAAAAAACAGGATAAAGGCCAGAACAGGCATGACGGCAAGAAGACGTGTGTCAAAACTTGTCATGGCTGCAAGGCTCCAGATGAGGAGGCACAGCAGTTTTGTAGCTCCGGTGAGTTTGTGAACGGGAGATTTTTTCTCAATATAGTTGAAAATATTAATCATTTTCTTACCTCCCTGTCTGTGAGAATAAAGCGCCTTATAAAGTCCTTATCGTCCTTAATTCCGCACATAAGTGATAAGGCAGAAAGGGATGTTTTCTTAAGGCAGGCCTTCTCAACCACATCTGAATCCGTGAGAACCTCTTCACAGCTTTTGTCGGCTATCATCTGAGAGTCAGCAAATATTACTGCCCTTGAGCAGTACTCAAGCATGAGGTGCATGTCGTGTGTGATTAAAACTATGGTTATTCCTCTTTTGTTCAGGTCACTGAGAAAGTCCATTATCTCTGTATAATGCCTGAAATCCTGACCTGCAGTAGGCTCATCAAGTATGATAATCTCCGGGTTCATGGACAAAATGGATGCTATGGTAACTCTCTTTTTCTGTCCGAACGAGAGGGCACTTACAGGCCAGTTCCTGAACGGATAAAGACCGCAGATTTTAAGTGTTTCATCTACCCTCTCATCAATCTGCTGAGGGGTAAGGGAACTCTTGAGAATAAGGCCCAGCGACACTTCCTCACGGATCATGGGCTTGCTGATCATCTGGTTGGGATTCTGCATGACGTACCCTATGTGGTCTGCCCTCTCTTTTATGCTCATGCCTTCAAGGTCAGTTCCGTTAAGTTCCATACTTCCGCTGCACGGCTTTTCAAAGCCACAGATCAGCTTGGAGAAGGTTGATTTGCCGGCTCCGTTCTTGCCGACAATAGCCATCATCTCGCCCTTGTGAAGTTCAAAGTTTATTCCCTGGAGAACCAGACGCCCTTCATCTGAATATTTAAAATCTATGTTCCGGGCTTTAAGTATAATCTGCTCACTTACCTTTTCTTTTTCGTAGGGAGCTTTTTCAAACCAGGAGAGCACCTTCTTCTTGTCTTCTTCACTAAGCTTTAATGTATCTATTCTCTGAGGCTTCATTTCCTCTGTTATTTTTACACCTGCGTATTTGAGAGCGGTTATGTACAGAGGTTCCCTTATTCCGTATTTAATAAGCAGGTCGGAAGACAAAAGAGCAGCAGGGCTGCTGTCACTTATTATGCGGCCCTCACTCATAAGAATAACGCGGTCTACATCCCTGTGAAGAACATCTTCCAGGCGGTGCTCAATAATAACAACAGTCGTTCCTGTGTTTTTGTGAATCTCATCTATCAGTTCTATAGTTGTCTTGCCGGTTGCAGGGTCCAGGTTTGCCAGAGGCTCGTCAAAAAGAAGGACCTTTACATCATCTACCATAACGCCTGCAAGGGCTACACGCTGTTTCTGTCCGCCGGAAAGCTCATGAGGTGCATGACTTAAAAAAGGTCCGCCAACCCCAACCTTCTCTGCAACAGCTTTAACGCGCTCTTTCATTTCTGCCTGAGCTGTCCTGTCATTTTCAAGGGCAAAGGCAATATCCTCACCAACGGTCAGACCAATAAACTGTCCGTCTGAATCCTGAAGTACGGTTCCTACAAACTTTGAGAGACTGAAAATGTTCTGATCCTTAAATGATTTTCCGTCCAGAATAAGTTCGCCGGTAGCCTCACCGCTGTATGAGGCCGGAATCAGGCCGTTAAGACAGTGTGCAAGCGTGGATTTTCCGCAGCCGGACGGGCCACAGATCAAGACCTTTTCTCCCCGTCTGATTTTAAGATTAATATCATACAGGGTAGGTTCGCTCTGTGCGGTATATTTGAAGCCGAAGTTTCTGAATTCTATTACATTTTCTTCTTCAGGATTATTCATATCTGAAATTATAAAAACAATTTGTATTGACAGTAAAGTGGACTTTGTACTACTATTGACCTACCAAAAAGGTAGGTAATTAAATTATGTCAAACATTTATAAGTCAGCGGAAGAACTTGTTGGAAAAACTCCTCTTATGGAGCTTTCAAATATTGAGAAAAAATACGGCCTGAAGGCCAATGTCCTTGCGAAGCTTGAGCTGTTCAACCCGGCAGGATCGGTTAAGGACAGAATTGCCCTGTCAATTATAAAAGAGGCCGAAAAGAAAGGACTTCTGAAAAAAGGTTCTGTGATAATTGAACCTACAAGCGGAAACACAGGAATAGGACTTGCCTCAGTTGGAGCTGTCAGAGGCTACCGTGTCATTCTGGTCATGCCCTCAACAATGAGCATTGAAAGAATCAAGCTTGCCAAAGCCTATGGCGCCGAAGTTGTCTTAACGGATGGAAAACTTGGCATGAAAGGAAGCCTTGATAAGGCCGAAGAACTTAAAAAGAGCACTCCGGGCAGCATAATTGCAGGTCAGTTTATCAATCCTGCAAACCCTAAAGCCCACTATGAGGGCACAGGTCCCGAAATCTGGGCAGATACAGACGGAAAAGTAGATATTCTTGTTTCCGGAGTCGGAACCGGAGGAACCTTAAGCGGAACCGGTAAGTATCTTAAAGAAAAAAATCCTGACATTAAAATTGTCGCCGTTGAGCCTGAAACTTCTCCTCTTTTGAGTAAAGGCGTGGCAGGGCCTCATAAGATTCAGGGGATTGGGGCAAACTTCATTCCTGAAATTCTTGACAGAAGTCTTATTGATGAAGTTATAGACGTCCCTGATGAAGAAGCTTTCAAATATGCAAAGGAAATGGGAAAAACTGAGGGAATTCTCATAGGCATATCTGCAGGAGCTGCCATTTATGCTGCAAAGCTTCTTGCTCAGAGAGAAGAAAATAAGGGAAAGACCATAGTTGCCGTTCTTCCTGACGGAGGAGACAGATACTACTCCAC
>JAILPZ010000001.1 GCA_024699225.1 Sphaerochaetaceae bacterium | reverse complement strand
AATAGCTTATTATGGCTTTTTATTATAGGGAGAAGACAATGGATTACAAAAAAGAATATTCACGCTGGCTGGAAAAAGCTACGGCAGATAAAGATCTTCAGGTTGAGCTTAAGGCTATGGATGATGCAGCAGTAGAAAGTGCCTTTTACAGGGACCTTGCATTTGGTACTGCAGGACTTAGAGGTGTAATAGGTGCCGGAACAAACCGCATGAATGTTTACACTGTTGCAAAAGCAACTCAAGGGTTGAGCAACTATCTTAAAAAGAGCGAGGCAAAACCATCTGTAGTTATTGGATATGACAGCCGTATAAAATCAGATGTTTTCGCAAAGGTAACGGCAGGTGTACTTGCTGATAATGGAATAAAGGTCTATTTGTGGCCGGAACTTCTTCCTGTCCCGACTGTAAGTTTTGCCACTCGTTTTCTTAAAGCTTCTGCAGGTATCATGATTACTGCAAGCCACAATCCGAGTAAGTATAACGGATATAAGGTATATGGTCCTGATGGATGTCAGATGACAACTGAAGCGGCAGATGCTGTTCTTGCAGAGATTGAAAACATAGATTGCTTTGCACCGGTAATTAATTATGAACCGGATGTTGAATATATAAAAGACGAAGTTCTTGATGCTTTCATCACGGAAGTAAAGAGGCAGAGCGTTCTTTTTGGAGATGATATTGACCGTAATGTTGCCATTGTCTACAGCCCTCTTAATGGTACAGGACTTAAACCAGTAACCCGTACTCTCAAAGAATGCGGTTTTACAAATATTACAGTTGTAAAGGGGCAGGAAAACCCGGATGGTAATTTCCCTACTTGTCCGTATCCAAACCCTGAGATAAGAGAAGCCATGCAGCTTGGTCTTGATTACTGCAGGAAGGTTGGTGCAGACCTCATGCTTGCAACAGATCCTGATGCTGACCGTTGCGGTATTGCCGTTAAGGATGGAGATGACTATAGGCTCATGACAGGAAATGAAGTTGGTGTTCTTCTCTTAGACTATATCTGTTCTCAGAGAACAAAGCATGGAAAAATGCCTTTTGATCCCGTTCTTGTTAAGAGTGTTGTTTCTATGGATCTTGCAGACAGAGTTGCTGCTTCTTACGGTGTCAAGACAGTAAATGTCCTGACGGGATTTAAATTCATAGGAGAGCAGATTGCAAAACTTGAAGCTCAGGGAAAAGCCGACAGTTACATATTTGGTTTCGAAGAGTCGTACGGTTACCTTACGGGAACATATGTAAGGGATAAGGATGCAGTAGATGCAGCTCTTATGATCTGTGAAATGTTTGCATACTATAAGACCAGAGGAATCAGCCTCATTGATAAGCTCAATGAAATATTTGATAAGTTTGGATTCTGCTTCAATATTACATATTCATATGAATTTGAAGGCTCTGCAGGTATGGAAAAAATGAAAGGCATAATGGCTGATTTCCAGAAAGGAGCAGACAGTTTCGGAGGACTTAAGGTTAAGGAGCTTCTTGATTACAGTAAGGGGCTTGATGGGCTTCCAAAATCAGATGTACTTAAATTTGTTCTTGAAAAGGACTGTTCAGTTGTTGTTCGTCCATCAGGAACAGAACCAAAACTAAAGAACTACATAAGCGTATCTGCTGAGACGGAAGAAAAAGCTCATGAAACAGAGCAGAAAATAGCCGCTGATTTAAAGGCAAGAGTTAAATAACGACAGAGAATCTGTCATAACCGGCTTTGGGGTTTCTAAGGCCGGTTTTTTAATGTAGAATCTTTGACAGGATGTTGAATAATGACTTGTGAAGAGAGATTCATAGAAATATATAATAGAGAGCCTCTTACTACTTTCTGTCCGTACAGAGTCTGCCCTCTCGGTGCTCATATAGATCACCAGTTCGGTAAGGTGCATGGGTTTGCTCTTAACTACGGCATTCACATGGCTTATGGTTTAAAGCAAAACGGCATTATTGAAATGCAGTCTATGAATTTCCCTAAAAGGGTACAGTTTCACGTAAACTCAGTTCCTGAAGAAAAAGAAGGAGACTGGGGTGATTATCTGCGCGGTGCTGCAAAAGAACTTGGGAAAAAGTATAAGCTCTCTACAGGTATTTGCGGTGTGATAAAGGGAACTCTTCCCTCCGGAGGAATCTCCTCTTCTGCTGCTCTTACAATCTGTTTTCTGCGCGCTTTATCTTCAGCAAATGGTATTAATCTTACAGATTCAGAATTCATTTACATGGCAAAAAGAGCAGAAAATGAATACGTGGGCGTTTCTACAGGAAAACTTGATCAGAGTTGTGAAACTCTATGCAGAACGGGATCTATGCTTTCTCTTGACTGTAAGGATGATTCCTATATTAACTATCCTGCTGCTTCATGGTTGGCACCATTTAAAATAGGTATTTTCTTTTCTGGATTACAGAGAAGTCTTTCAAAATCTTCTGCCTATAACAACAGGGTAGATGAGTGCAAGGCGGCAGCTTTTGCTCTGTATTCTTTTGGGGTAACAGACAGACTTGAGGGAGTTGATCTTGAGCATGGGCTTAAGTTTAGGGATATGTATTTAAGATTTATTCCTAAAGAGCTCTTCAATGAGTTTGGAGATAGACTTCCTTCAAGCTGGCAGAAAAGAGCCAGACATTTTTATACGGAGATGGATAGAGTTGAAAAGGGTCTTGACTTCTGGAAGAAAGGAGACCTTGTTTCTTATGGAAAACTTATAAGTGAAAGTGGAAGAAGCTCTATAGATAACTACGAATGTGGTTCTCCTGAACTTATTAAGCTTTACAACATTCTTTCCTCTCTGGATGGTGTTTATGGTGCGCGTTTCAGTGGTGCTGGGTTTAAGGGCTGCTGTATGGCTTTAATTAATCCTGAAAAGGAAGAAAAGATAAAAGAAACCGTTGAGCGTGAGTATCTGAAGGAGTTTCCGGAAATGAAGGGACTTTATAAAGCTTATATGTGCGAAACCGCGGACGGGGTGGGCCATGCAGAAGAAGGAAGATTCTGATGAAGTGTGTTATTCTTGCAGCCGGTTATGCTACCCGTATGTATCCGCTTACGGAGAACTTCCCGAAACCTCTTCTTGAAGTTGGAGATTTAAAAGTCTGTAGAAAAGCTATTCTTGACTGGCTTGTGGATGATGTTTATCTGAACTGTCACATTTCTGAGTTTGTGATTATTTCAAATCATAAATTCTTCAAT
>JAILPZ010000059.1 GCA_024699225.1 Sphaerochaetaceae bacterium | reverse complement strand
CTGCTCAGCAGTTTCTATCTGATAAGGATCTTCAGAGGAACCTGTACCTCCCGCAAATGCAGTAGTAGAATAATCAATCCAGTATACTGATTCGTCAACAGTCCAAGTTGTACTAGTTGAAGAATTAACCATGTATCCATTAGCAACATAAGCAGAAGGATCAACATTGAAGACACCACCAAGTACTGATGTATGCTCAGTATTTGAAAATACTTCTAATAATTCACCAGATGCCTGAGTAAATGTACCACTCTTTATTATCAATCTATCGTCATAGCCATCATAGCTATTGTTAGAAACATAGAATAATGCATTCCCTTCAATGGGAGTTGTTTTATTGCCATCTGTATTCTTTCTCTCAAAAGTACCACCTTCAATAGTTACAATGCTTCCGGTACCCTGAGAACAGACAGTATAGTAGCGAGTTGCATATACTGTAGAATTCTTTATTGTGGCATCAATTCCTGCTGGATGAGAAGCATTAATACCTCCATAACATATGACATTCTCTACAGTTATTGAATTTCTAGTGTCTGTAAGAGCACGCTGCCTTCCACCCAAAAATAATGCATATGAATCATAATATTCATTCCCTGCATTTGGATTTGCAACAAATGTACCATTCTTTATTGTTGCGTTTGTACCGTAATAATATACTCCGGCATTATTGCTTGTGATTTTAAACCCATTCAAATCAAGAGTTATATTTGAGAGATCAAAGCCATTTCCAAAGCTGCCTCTTGAATAATTTGTAAGATCAATATCTTTTAAAAGAACAACCGTGTCTCCGGCTTTTGCAGCATCCACAGCTCCTTGAAGTGTTTCATATAGCTTATTTTCAATAATTGCAACATATGAAGCATTTCTCGTAGTAATCTCACTTGAAGTAACAGTTCCCCCACCATTAACTTCAACTTGCGTATCAGAACCTTCAGCAATCTCATCAATTTTGACAGTACCACCGGATACAACAACCGTTGAACCGCCGTCCTTATCCATTGTTGTGATTGTGCCTGCATCAGAATTTGATGTGTTTACAACAACTACAGATGCATCTTTTGCGCTCAAAGATGCATTGATCTTTGATGTTTCATTTACCGAAATACTTGATGCACTGGCTTCAATTGCACCTTCAACAGAGGAAGAACCATAAAGAGCAACATTTGCAGATGTTGCCTGAATTGTTCCTGTAATAGTTGTCTTACTCTTAATTGCTACTGTCGGCTTCTTTTCTGTTGTTCCTGTTGCAGCAATCTTTCCTGAGATAAAAGCTTCTGTATCTGTTGCACTATCAGAACCAATTGTAAGAGTAGCTCCGTTTGCTGCCCAGAAAACATACTGATCATCTTCTACAACCATTTTTGGTGAATCTTCAATTGTAAGAGAGGTGTCACTTCCTTCAACATAGACCATCGTAAGATTTGTTGTTGAATCATAAAGTGAAATCTCCTGAAGCCCCTTAAGACTTACTGTAGCTCCATCAGTAATTGAAAGACCAAAGCTCTTGTCTGATACATTTTCTCCCTGCTTGCCTGTTACATTTGTAAATGAAAAGGTGTAGCCCTGGAAATCAATACAAAGCTCCAGGCTTCCGTCGACATTTGCACCTGGTCCACTTGCATTCTTTGTAAGTTTAATTGTGTTTGAATCATTAATTGCCCTTGAACCTCTTACATAGTCAATTGCATCCTGCAACGTTGCAAAGCCTCTTCCATCAACTGTAAAAGTTCCTGTCTCATTGTTTTCATAAAAGTTTGAGTCTACAGTTACTTCCTGACTACATGAAACTGATAAGACTATCGTCACCAGAGCCAATAATAATATGTTTAAAACTTTCTTCATCTGTCCCTCCTTACAGATTCACTCTTGCACCAAGGCGACAGAGAATTGCAGTGTCTGTTGAACTGAACGCTTCTGTGCTATGATCCTGCCATGCAACATGAAGATCGGCTCCACCTGTGAATTCAATCATCTCGTTGAATTTGTAGCCCAACCCCATGTAGAAGCCAAAAGAGGGATAAAATTTTGACACCGAGTCATAGATCCTCAAATCAACTCCAGCGCCCATGTCAAAATCCAAATAAAGATTGTTTATCGGGATCATAAAGCCATATTTGGCAAGAGTTGAAAGAACAAGGTATCTTTCATCTGTATCACCGTAATTGTAATCTGAGAAACTCAGATCAGCTCCCACAAAAGCAAGGTCGTCATATGCATACCTATAACCTGCTTTTACGCCAAATCCATACTCCGAATCATATTCTTTGGAGGTCTGGAAACGGATATTCTGAATTGCATAAGGAGCAACCTGTAAACTGACACTGTGACTGGCAAAGGCACTAGTCAGAGCGAGTAAACATACAGTCAGAACCAAAACTAATTTCTTTTTCATAGTGCCCTTCCTGAAAAAAAGATTTCTCTATAACGAAAAAACCGGAGCATAGAAACAGCTATGCTTCCGGTTTGAAAAGACCTAATCAAAGAGAAATAATTGTGTATGAAAAAAGAAGCCGCTAGGCTAGATGAGGAATACCCCCCCCCCTCTACCGGCAAATGCGCCGAAGATATCGGCGATTGAAACTAAACCAAATGTACCTATTTTTTTAAAAGTAAGTTTCAAAGCATTCCCTTCCATAAAATTTACTAATAAAAATGTAGCCTCCTAAGTTTGAAACGTCAAGACCCTAAAAATATATGAGAATTTTCACTTATTATTTTCTTTTCTAAGTTTAGTTTGTTTTTTGAATAATCTGCATTTCTTTGCAAAAAAGGCCACGGTTTCCCGTGACCTTTGGCATATGTAATCAGGTTTTACCTGTGTTCTTATGCTCTGTTTCTGATTGAAGCAAGAATCTCGCCTACACCTCTGTAGATGTTCTCTCCGTCAACAAGTGTCGGAACACTCTGGATTCCGTACTTGTCAGCAAGAGCTGTTTCCTTTGTAGCATCAATTACTGTGTACTTGATACCTGCTCTGTCCAGATGTGTCTTGGCTGTCGGGCAGTTCGGACATGTCGGAGTTGTGAACAGCAGAGCTCCGTCCTTCTTTGGAAGAATTGATCTCTCAGGAACATATTCCTTTCTGTCCTTGAACTCCTCAGTCTTACCTGTGTTCCAGTTCTGAATTGGTCTGTAGTAGCCTGTGATTCTTGAGTAGACCTCAGTCTTCTTTCCGCAGTGCGGGCATGACCACATTTCACCTGTAAGGTATCCGTGATCCGGACATACTGAGTATGTCGGGCTCATGGTGAAGTAAGGCAGCTCAAAGTTGTTTGCAATAGTTCTTACGAGCTTTGCAGTTGTATGCCAGTCTGAGAGCTTCTCACCAAGGAAGACGTGGAATACTGTGCCGCTTGTGTACTTCAGCTGAAGCGGATCCTGAATCTCCATAGCCTTAAATACGTCCTCTGTGAAACCTACGGGGAGGTTTGAAGAGTTTGTATAGTACGGAGAATCCTCTGTACCGGCTGTGATGATATCAGGGAACTTTGCCTTGTCATGCTTTGCAAGACGGTAAGCTGTAGATTCTGCAGGAGTTGCCTCGAGGTTGTACAGATCACCGTAGAGTTCCTGGTAGTCAGAAAGCTTCTCTCTCATGTGGTCCAGAACCTCAGCTGTGAACTTCTGAGCCTTCTCATGAGTAAGGTCTTCTCTGATCCACTTTGCATTCAGACATGTTTCATTCATACCGACAAGACCGATTGTGGAGAAGTGGTTGTTGAATGAGCCAAGATATCTCTTTGTGTACGGATAAAGTCCGTTTTCAAGGTATCTTGTAACTGTCTCTCTCTTTGTCTTCAGTGAACGGGCAGCAATATCCATAAGATGATCAAGTCTCTTATAGAAATCCTTCTCGTCAGCAGCAAGGTATCCGATTCTCGGCATGTTCAGTGTTACAACACCGATTGAACCTGTGGACTCACCGCTACCGAAGAATCCACCACTCTTCTTTCTCAGCTCTCTGAGGTCCAGGCGCAGGCGGCAGCACATACTTCTGACGTCTGAAGGCTGCATCTCTGTATTACCAATGTAGTTTGAGAAATACGGAGTTCCGTACTTTGCAGTCATCTCGAAAAGAAGTCTGTTGTTCTCAGTATCTGACCAGTCAAAGCTCTTTGTAAGAGAATATGTCGGGATAGGATACTGGAAACCTCTTCCGTTTGCATCTCCCTGAATCATGATCTCAAGGAAGGCCTTGTTGACCATGTCCATTTCCTTCTGACAGTCACCATAGGTGAAGTCCATATCCTTACCGCCTACGATTGCAGGAAGGTCCTTAAGATCATCCGGAGCAACCCAGTCGAGTGTGATATTTGAGAACGGAGCCTGTGTGCCCCATCTTGAAGGAGTGTTTACACCGAATACAAAGGATTCAATGCACTGCTTGACTTCCTTGTATCCCATGTTGTCTGCCTTAACAAAAGCTGAAAGGTATGTATCAAAGCTTGAGAAAGCCTGAGCACCGGCCCACTCGTTCTGCATAATACCAATGAAGTTGACCATCTGGTTGCAGAGAGTTGAAAGGTGCTTTGCAGGAGCTGATGAAATCTTGCCGTTAACTCCGCCAAGACCTTCTCTGATCAGCTGCTTGAGAGACCATCCTGCACAGTAACCGCTGAGCATGGAGAGATCATGAAGATGGAAGTCTGCGTTTCTGTGAGCTGCACCAATTTCCTCATCATAGATTTCTGAGAGCCAGTAGTTGGCTGTAACAGCACCGCTGTTTGAGAGAATCAGACCGCCGATTGAGTAGTTGACGGTTGAGTTCTCCTTAACACGCCAGTCGTCTGCACCAAGGTAGCTTTCAACAAGCTTTCTGTAGTCAACGAGAGTCTGTGCTGCCTGTCTTGCATTCTCATGCTGCTTTCTATAGAGGATGTAGGCCTTGGCAACTTCCGTATAACCGGCCTGGGAAAGAGTTGTCTCAACTCCGTCCTGAATATCCTCGATAGTAATCTTGTCCTCTTTTACCTTGTCGGCAAAATGGGCTGTGCTTCTGAGAGCAAGCATCTGGATAACATCATCATTATAATTTGTATTTGTGGCAACAAATGCACGGACAATTGCGTTCTCAATCTTCTTGATATCGAAGGTGACCACACCGCCGTTTCTCTTTACTACCTGATACATAAACCATACCTCCGAGAGTTTTTTCTATGTGCGATTCTTTTTTTATTATTTCCATGCCGAACACAAAATATAGTGTCTGGCGAAATCGTCTTACGCTACATATATCACGCGGGAAATCAACTGTCAATGATTCTTTTTAAAATATTTTAAAGAATTTTTTTGACCCAAACAGCTTTACTACAGAACATATAAGAGTGTTATATAAGTTCTGTACAAACCTCCTGACAGTCGTTCATTTTCCCCTGTAATACGCAATTGTCAGGAGCAAGTTTGGTGTTTCCTGTATAAACCGCGGAAACTGTCGTAGGAAAGATTCAGAAGCTTAGCAGCCTTTCTCTGGTTTCCCCCGCTCTTTTCCAGGGCAAGAGACAGGTACTCTTTTTCCAGATTCTCTTTGGCTTCAGAGAGGCTTATGGAAAGATCTGCTGTTTCTCTCTTCTCCTCTTTTTCCTCTGTTCCTGTGGTGGAGAACGGGTTTACAAACGGATCTGTAACTATATCTTCTATTTCATTGCCCTGGCTCTTGTAGACGGCGCGTTCCACTGTATTTTTAAGCTCTCGGACATTGCCCGGCCAGGGGTAGGAAAGAAGCTTGTCTCTGGCGTTTTGGGAGAAGACAGGGATTTCTTTTCTGTTGCACTCCAGGGCCATCTTGGCGGCAAAGAAGGAAGCAAGGCGCAAAATATCCTCACCGCGCTCACGAAGAGGCGGCACATAGATTACTTCAAAGCTCAGGCGGTCCAGAAGGTCCTGCTTGAAAAGACCCTTTTTGCACAGCTCCTTTAAGTCGGCGTTTGTCGCCGCCACAATCCTGACATCCACCTCCTGGGTGACCGACGAGCCTACCTTCTCATAGGTGCCGTACTCAACCACCCTGAGAATCTTTTCCTGGACCGACATGGGAATGAGGGCTACCTCATCAAGGAACAATGTCCCACCCTGTGCCTCTTCAAACCTTCCGGCCCTGCCCTTGCCGGCTCCGGTAAAGGCTCCGCTCTCATAGCCGAAAAGCTCGCTTTCAATCAGCGTGGGAGGCAAGGCTGCAAGGTTTACCGTCACCAGGTTCTTCTGCCAGCGGGGAGAGAGGTAGTGAAGCCTTCTTGCAGCTATTTCCTTACCGCTTCCCCTCTCACCTATTATCAGGACGCTCCTGTTAACCGGAGCTGCAGCTGAAAGCTGACGGAGAAAGTTCTGAAAAACTTCTGATTCGCCTATATATGTTTCATTGTACTGGTCCATTGTCATGTCCTTTGTCTGTGGTTAAAAAATACCACAGTTTGGTAAATTTGACCACATAATTTGGTTTGTTTTACTCTTTTTGTGGCTTTTTGGCGTTATTTTTAGAGTTGGCACGGTCTGTGCTTAGTAGAAAGCGTAATTAAGGAGGCCCGAACATGGGAGTTTTTTCAAGATTTAAAGACATAGTTAATTCAAATATCAATTCACTTCTCGATCAGGCAGAGAACCCGGAGAAGATGATCAGTTTAATGGTAAACGAGATGGAAGATACCATTATTGAGCTTAAGAGCGCATGCGCAGGATCCATTGCAGCAAAGACAAAGGCCGAAAGAGAGCTTGAGGACCTGGAAGCTGCAGCCAGACGCTGGGCAAAGAGAGCTGAAATGGCTGTAGAAAAAGAAATGGACGATCTTGCCTGTGAGGCCATTACAGAGAAGAACAGAGTCCTAAAACATATTGAAGAAGCAAAGACAGAACTTGCAAAACTTGATGAGATGATTAACCATTACAAGGAAGATATTACCAAGCTTGAAGAGAAACTTGATGCAACCCGTACAAAGTACGATAAGATCAAGGCAGAAGCTGAGGCTGCAAAGGCCAAGGCCAGAGCTGCCAAGAGTGCTCAGGATGCTTCCAGCTGGGACACCATGGACCGCTTCAACCGCATGGAAGAAAAGATTGACCGCATGAACGCAGAACGTGAGATGCGCGAGCAGTCAGCCAACACTGAAAAGCAGTTCAGGACCATGGAAGAAAACCAGGCTGCAAGAGAAGAACTGGAGGCTCTTAAGGCTAAAATCAAAGGAAGTAAGTAATGGGAGAAGAGGTTCTGATTACATTAATTGTTTTCGGCTCTTGCCTTATTGCCCTGTACATGATTTTATACAGGCCTAAAGCCTTTAAGAAGTACAAGGAAAAAGAAGAGAGAGAAAGCGGAAAGATAAGCCGCGAAGAGCTGTTAAGGCAGATTGATAACCTGGAAAAAAGGATAGACTACCTTAATGCCACACTTGAAGAAGAGAGAAGAAAAAGAAATGGCTACTAAAAAATTATACAGATCAAGACATGCTGATTTGCTCGGAGTCTGCCATGGGATTGCCGAATGGAGAGACCTTCCGGTAGGAGGAGTTCAGCTGGCATTTATTTTAGTTGGTGCCTTTACTGCAGTTCTCCCCTGCCTGGCCATCTACCTGGTTGCTGCAATCTTCATACCTCTTAATCCCTATGAGGACGGCGAGTATGAGGAGACAGGAAGAAACAGAAAAAGGCGAAGAAGCAAAGAAGAAGAATATTCTGAGGCATACACCGACGAAGATTTGAATTCACGCTTTGAGCGCCTTAAGAAGAAGGTCTACGACACTGAGGCAAAGGTAGAGGATACCGAGCGCCAGTGGGATGACAAGTTTTATAACAGTACTAAATAAAATACCTTTAAACGTTGATGAGGCTGCTGATTTGTTTCAGCAGTCTCTTTTATTTGTACGGTTCAAACGTACAAAAAATGTCTTATACCTGCTCTACCAGTCTGTTAGTTGCTGATTGGAAAAGCTCCTTACTCCATATGTCAAGCGAAGCAGGATTTCGAATAAACGGCATCACATCTCTTTTTGCCTGCGAATAATCTATA
>JAILPZ010000057.1 GCA_024699225.1 Sphaerochaetaceae bacterium | reverse complement strand
TTTAAGATGGGTGGTTCAAGCCTTGCAGGCGGCCATGTGATCATGAACTCAATTGCTTATGAGAACAAGACCAAGGGTTTTGATTCCAACTCATGTCCTGATATCAAGGCTTACAACTGTACTTCCTACAACAACGGAAGCTACAACGTAGCCATGTACACAGGAAGCAAGAGCGCTACAACAGGTTTTGAAGCTTCAGGAATAATCAGTTTCAGAAGCTCTGACTCAAATAATACAGCTGATAATCTGGCTCTTCAGGGTCAGAACAACTCTGCCGTAACAGGTACTTCCAGCTACTGGTGGGATACTGATAAGATGCAGAGCGTAAATACAGCAGGAACAGCAGTAGACGAATCATGGTTTGTAAGCCTCGATACGTCAGTTGCTCCTGAAAGAACAACGGATGGTAAGATTAACATGCATGGATTGCTTTTACTTAATGAAGAAGCCCGCTCAGAATATGCAACAGGTGCAAGAGGCTTTGCCTGGGGCCAGGCTGAAGCAACTGTCTGGGTTGTAGGTGACTCTACAGTTTCAGCTTTTAAAGACAAGTACTTCCTCCCCAGAGAAGGATACGGTGAGGAGATTTCTTCTTACTTTAACGCCACAGTCTACAACCTCGCACACTCAGGAGCTTCAAGCAAGGACTACACAGGCATGACCGACTATGATGTTCTTCTCAACGGTTCTGCTTCAGTTCCGGCTCTCGGAGATGCAGAGACTGAGAAGTTCCTTATAATTGGTTTCGGTCACAACGACGAGAAGACAGAAGAGGCCCGTTACACAAATCCGAACGGAGACTACAAGAGCGAGGGCAGCTTTGCAAACAGCCTGTACACAAACTACATTCTCCCGGCTCTTGAACGCGGTGTAACACCTGTCTTATGCACACCGATTGCACGTCTTACAAAGGACAACACAGCAGAAAGCTATGAAAGCGCAAGCGGCCACAAGACATCTGACGTAACAATCGGCGATAAGGTCTACGAGGGCGGAGACTACGCCCAGGCTATCAGAGACCTGGCCTCCCAGCTCCTCTCAGAAGGCACCCATGTTGAGCTTATTGACCTTACAACTGCAACCATTGCCGAGAACGTTGCTCTTGGAGAAGCTGCTCAGTACCTGCACTCATTTACCGGTGCAAAGTACGGCGCAGACGGCACTACACTTGTCCCGACAGGTCTTGATCAGACACATACAAACCTCTACGGAGCAAAGCTCAATGCCTTCCTGATTGCCCAGCTCTCCCACAAGTCTGCTCCGTCTCTCTCAAAGTATGCTCTTGATAAGGAGAAGCCTTCATTTGAAAAGTTCTTTGCAGCTTCCATTAATGCAGACTACGAAGTTGTGGACTACAAGAGCCCGACAGATGAGCAGATTTCTTCCACTCAGTGGCCTGTCTTCACAGATGCAAACGGCACAGTCTGGCACGGAACAGTATTCGGAGACGTAGGTGGAGCCAACAAGATTACAGACAGCAACTTCAAGGCTGTAGTAAACGGCCAGGAGATTACACTCAGTGTTGCAAACAACTGCGGTAAGATTGCAAGCGGCAGCGACGGCCTGATGCTGTACTTTGTAAAGCTTCCTGTAGGAAAGACATTCACACTTTCAGCTAAGGCTAAGATTGAGAACTTTACAGCCAACAATCAGGTTTCCTTCGGTCTGATGGTTCGTGATGATCTGTATATTGACCAATACGTTGCTACAACAATGGGTGACTATGTTGCAGCAGGTCTGAGAAACCAGGGCAATATCGTTAATTTCGGCAGAAAGAGCTCAGCCCTTGTCGGTAGTGCTCCTGTATCAGCAGTAAGTCTTGAGAGCGGCACAGAAGTAGATCTTAAGATTGTCTCTTCAAGCGACGGTTACACATTAACCTTCGGTGGTGAGACAGTTTCAGCCGGTTTCGACTACGCCTTAACAGGTGTGGATTCAGACTTTGTCTACGCAGGTTTCTACGTAGTACGTAACTGTTCAGTTACATTCAGTGATATCAGTCTGGTTCTTGACTAAACTGATTTAAGAAAAATCAAAGCAGGGCGGTATCTGAAAGGGTACCGCCTTTTTTCTTGTTTTCTGCCGGAACCGGTATTAGGATTTACAGAAAAGGAGTGAAGATGTTTGCTGTTGGAACATCACACATAGGACCACATTTATGGCTCTCTGTAGTTATGGAAACAGAGTCGAGATTTATAATCAGTTACAGATTCGGTAAGAGCAACTCAGAAAAGCTGGTAAAACAACTATGTGAAGAGACAGGCCTGGTAGATATTCCTCCCAAATCCCGCCTTGTGTCTTCTTTCTTCGGTTCATTAAAAGACTATACTACCAATTTTTACATATTTAATAACAACGATGAGATAATGGAATGTGTGAGTAATGGAATTGAATACTACAATTTTGAGAGAGTTCACTCCTCCATAGGATATATAACTCCTGCTCAGAAGTTCCATGAGCTTAATAAGGACAGAAATCAATTAAAACTCTACAAAGGAGATTGATATGAAAGTTATTGATACTAAAAACGCACCGGGAGCAATCGGACCATACTCACAGGCCCTGGTTACCTCATCTCTTATTTTTACCTCAGGTCAGCTTCCTGTAAATCCTGAGAACGGCAGTATGCCAGAAGGAATTAAGGCACAGGCAGAGCAGAGCTGTAAGAATGTAGGAGCTATTTTAGCTGAAGCCGGTTCCGGATTTGACAAGGTAGTTAAGACAACCTGTTTTCTTGCAGAGATAGCTGATTTTGCTGCCTTTAACGAGGTTTATGCAAAATACTTTGTCTCAAAACCCGCAAGAAGTTGCTTTGCAGTAAAGGATCTTCCAAAGGGCGCTCTCTGCGAGATTGAGTGCGTGGCTGAGCTCTGATTTATTTCATTTTATTTAGCTCTGAAGCAGCCATAGGAATGGAAATTGACAGGGCCAGAACATCTGCAACTGCCTGAGCCATCTCTACGCCCAGAAGGCCTAAAAACTGCGGAAGAATCAGAATGGCCGGAATAAAGAAGAGTCCGCTTCTTGCAGATGCAGTTATGGAGGCCTTAACACCCTTTCCGGTGGACTGAAGCATCATGTTGGTAATAACAATAGTAGCTTGAAGAGGAAGGGCAGCTGCCTGAAATCTGAGGGCTACCTGTCCTACGGCTACAACTGCATCATCATCTCTGAATATTCGTATTATCTGTGGTGCATAAATTTCACAGAGTATGGCCATAACGGTGAGAAACAGCGTTCCCCATTTTACGCAGAAGAAATAACCTTCACGAACCCTCTCTTTTTTCCCGGCTCCGTAGTTGAAGGAAGAGACGGGCTGATAACCTTGGCCAAAACCTATTAGGGCGCTGGATACAAACATCATGACCCTTGTGTTTATACTCATGCCGGCTATGGCTGCATCTCCGTACATACCGGCCATTCTGTTCATCATAATTGAAGAGATGCTCATAAGACCCTGTCTGACAAGAGAAGGGCTTCCGCCGTTTACAATCTCAAGAAGATAGTGCCTGTTAAACCTTATATTCTTTAACATTGGACGGATATTTCCGCCTTTTCCGGTTCCAATATACAGAACTACAAAACTTATTGCCTGACCGCAGACTGTAGCCGTTGCGGCACCTCTGACACCCATGTTAAGGCCGAAGATAAGAACAGGGTCTAAAATTATGTTGAAAATGGCACCGCTGAGGAGACCTGCCATGGCGTAGATGGCACTTCCCTGAAAACGCAGCTGGTTGTTCATGACACACTGCGTCATGACCAGAGGGGCTCCGATTGCAATTATGCTCAGATAGGATACTGTGTTTTCAATTGTAGTAACTGAAGCTCCGAGAAAGTATGAAACAGGCTCTACAAAGGTAATTAAAAGTATGCAGGTGACAAGACCGAGAATAAAAGCCAGGGCAAAGCCTGTGGCACTCATCTGCTCAGCTTCTTCCTTTTTGCCGGCTCCCAGGGCACGGGATAGAAAGCTCCCTGATCCCTGGCCGCAGAAAAAACCTACTGCCTGTAAAATGGCCATAACTGAAAAACAAAGGCCTACGGCAGCAGTGGCTGAAGTAGAGATTCTTCCTACAAAGAAGGTGTCTGTTGCATTGTACAAGGCTGTTACAAGCATGCTGATTATGGTTGGAACAGCAAGAGACGGAATGAGTTTTGAAACAGGTGCTTCTGTAAGACGTTTATACTTTGCAGCGTACGAATTATCTTTACTTTCCATCAGAGTATTATTTATCTTTCTCCACCTGTCGCTTCCAGCATCTGTGGCACATGGCAACGTATGAATCGTTGCCTCCAAGGTAGACCTGAGGACCTTCGGTAACAACTTTTCCGTCAATTACTCTTGCATTCACTGTGGCCTTTCTGCCGCAGGAGCAGATTGTTTTTATCTCAGTTATGGAATCTGCGAGTTCCAAAAGCCTCAGTGAGCCCGGAAATGCCTTAGTCTGAAAGTCTGTTCTAAGGCCGAAGTTAAGCACGGGAATGTTAAAATCATCTACTATGCTGCGCATCTGCTCTATCTGCTCAGGAGTGAAGAACTGAGCTTCGTCGGAGATGATTACATTGCACTGAGAGTGCCTGGTGGTGAATAACTTATAAATATCATCTTCAGGCAGGATAACGTCTGCCTCTGCCTTAAGGCCGATTCGGGATTTAAGGACAGTAACGCCGTCCCTCGTGTCTGTGGCAGGCTTGATCAGCCAGACCTTCATGCCGCGTTCTTCGTAGTTGAACTTTGTAATAAGGGCCTGGGCGCTTTTGCTTGAACCCATGGCTCCGTACTTGAAATAGAGTTTTGCCATGAGTTGAGAATACCACGGATAAGAGGCTGTGTAAAATGTGTTTTCACTGACATGCAGGCCAGGCCTCTTTATGAAATCTCTGCATGGCATTTTGTGCAGAATACATAGAATTATTTTGTAAAAAATACTGATATGCTAAATGTTAAATAAAATTTTTACTTATATTGTAAATACTGTTGATTACTTATGGCCTTAGTTTTATATTATGGGTATGGAAAAAATTAAAAACGATTATGAGTATCTGATTAACAATCCTTCAAAGGATATTACGCATGCCAGAGAAATGTTTTCTGTCGAAACAGCAAGGGCAGCAAGACATTTTCACAGACAGATTCCGGGATACAAGATGACACGTCTTGTTTCTCTTTCTGAACTTGCTCACATGATTGGAGTAGAGGGCATCTATATTAAAGATGAGGCTCAGAGGCTTGTTCTTAACAGCTTCAAGGTAATGGGCGGGTCCTTTGCTCTTTACAACTTCCTCAAAAAGAGACTCGGTTCAAAAGAAGACCTCAGCTTTGAGTATCTTAAGAGTAAGGAGTGCCACGACAGAATCGGAGACATAACATTTGCCTCAGCTACAGACGGAAATCACGGAAGAGGAATAGCCTGGGCCAGTCAGCAGCTTGGATACAAGTGTGTAATCTACGTTCATAACGAGACTAGTCAGCCAAGAATTGATGCCATCAGAGGTTATGGAGCCCGTGTTGAGGTTGTAGACGGAAACTATGATGATGCAGTTCGTAAGATTGCAGAAGATGCAAAGAAGTACAACTGGGAGATTATTTCCGACACTTCATGGGACGGCTATACCGAAATTCCTACATGGATTATGCA
>JAILPZ010000009.1 GCA_024699225.1 Sphaerochaetaceae bacterium | reverse complement strand
CAGATAATGGAGACAGCAGGGCTGACAGACCAGGAAGATATGGACCTTATATATAATGTAATGTACCACACGTCGGACTGGTCACTGATGGACTGGGGATATCTTGATGAGTATTCCATGGAAGAGCTGATCAAGACCAGGGTGCCCGAGAGGCTTTATGATGCTGTGCACAGGCTTCTTTTTCACTGGTGGGATCACATTTTCCCAGTCGAAGGGATGGCTGACCTTATAAGAGAGTACAAGGGCAGGGGTCTTAATATATACCTTATATCTAATGCAACGTGTCTTCTTAAGGAGTACTTTCCTCATATTCCGGGCAGTGAGTGTTTCTCAGATCTCGTTGTCTCTGCAGATGTGAAGCTTATCAAACCCATGCATGAGATTTATGAACTTGCCATAAAGAGGTTTAACGTTGTTCCTCAGGAGTCTGTGTTTGTAGATGATCTTATCTCAAACATAGCGGCTGCCAGAACCTGCGGCATGCACGGCTTTGTTTTCAAGCACAATGTTAGGGATCTTCACGACTATATAGAGAGCCTTCTGGAGGGTAAAGAAGACCTGACCGGTGCTCCGATAGTCTGATTTTTGCATAAAAATACCCTGTCATATGCGAATAAAAATACTCTTTTTACACATTTTTTATTAATTTTTGAAAAAAAATACAAAAATTTGCAAAAATATGCATGAAAGCTATTGCTATTTTTGTATAAAAATTCTAAAACATCTCCATCAACAAAAATACAAATTAAAAAGGGTATAAATAATGAAAAAGATTACAGCTTTACTTATGGTTCTGATCATGGCTTTCACATGCTTCAGCGTATTCGCAGGCGGTTCAAAAGAAAGCGCTTCTGCAGATGTTGATTATTCAACATATTCACTTGCCGATCTTAAGAAGGCAATCACAACAAAGGTTTCAGGAAAGCTTACAGTAGCTACATCTCCTGACTATGCTCCTTATGAGTTCTATGCAGTAAATGCAGACGGTTCTCTTGAGCTTGCAGGTTTTGACATGGCTCTTGCAAAGTATGTTGCAGATTTCCTTGGCCTTGAACTTGATGTTATTCCTATGGACTTTGACGGAGTTATTGCCGAAGTTGGTATGGGTAACGTAGATGCCGGAGTTGCAGGTCTTTCTCCTTCTCCGGATCGTGCAGATGCAATGGAGTTCTCCACAATTTACTATGCCGGAACACAGGCTTTCATCTGCCTGGCAGAGAATGCTTCAAAGTTTGCAACTCTTGCAGACACAAACAAGGCTGAGTACAAGATCGGTGCCCAGGTCGGTTCTATCCAGGTAGGTCTTGCAGAAGAGAATTCACCGAATGCTGATATTGTTCAGCTTGCAAAGGTTACAGATATTATTGCTGAAGTTCTTAACGGAAAGCTCGACGGCGCATATGTAGAACTTGCTGTAGCAGAGTCTTATGCAAAGAACTATCCTGAACTTAAGGCAGCTCTTGATGTTCCTTACGAGTCAGAAGGAAACGTAGTTGGAATCAAGAAGGGTAACCTTGCACTTCTTGAAGGTGTAAACAGGGCAATTGATCAGGCTCTTTCAGACGGATCAATGGCTGACTTCGTTGCCTCAGCTTCCGAACAGGCTTCAGGTGAAATTTACGAAGGACTTATTGACTAATGTTATCATCAGCCGGATTTGCTAAAACATTCCAGTACATCGACCTCTTCAAGCAGGGGGTCGTATGTACTGTTTCTTTGTCTTTACTTACAGTTGTTTTTGGCTTTGTAATTGCTCTTATTCTTGCTCTTTGCAGAATCTCAAAGTTTCATCCTTTTGACTATATTGCCACAGCCTATGTAGAGGCTTTCAGAGCAACCCCTATGCTGGTTCAGCTCTTTATTGTCTACTATGTGTTCTTCGGCGGCGTAAGTCTTCCTGGCTTCAAGCTTTTCGGGTTTATCAGATTTGAGCGTTTTCTTCCCGGTGTTGTGGCTCTGGCCATGAACTCAGGAGCTTATCTTTCTGAAATAATCAGAGCGGGTATCCAGTCAGTAGACGGCGGGCAGACAGAGGCTGCAAGATCACTTGGAATGAGCAGTTTTCAGACCATGAAGAGTGTTATTCTTCCTCAGGCCGTAAAGAATATTCTTCCTCCGATTGCCAACGAATTTGTAACAATCATAAAGGAATCTTCAATCTGTTACACAATTGGTGTACAGGATATTATGTATGCAGTATCAGCCACAAAGGGAGCTACATACAGAATTGCCGAGCCTCTGGTAATAGCCACACTCGTATACTTCTGTCTTACATTCCCGACAAGTAAGGTAATTGCATATTTTGAAAGGAGGATGGCACGTGCAGACAGACACTAAAATCCTGCAGGTAACAGACCTTAAGAAACACTATAACGGTGAAGAGATAAAGGCTTTGGACGGTGTTTCCCTTGATGTTTATAAGGGAGATGTTGTTGTTATAATCGGACCTTCAGGAAGTGGTAAATCCACCTTCCTAAGAAGTCTTAATCTTCTTGAACAGCCTACAGGCGGAAGTGTTGTTTTTCACGGTGTAGATATTACAAAGAAGAAATACACAGATGCTGACGGCAAGGTCAAAAAGCTTAATATAGATGATTACAGAAAGAGAATGGGTATGGTTTTCCAGCACTTCAATCTTTTTCCGCATATGACAATTCTTAAGAACATGACAATTGCTCCGGTAAAGGTTAAGGGTATGGATGAGGAAGAGGCCAAAAAGAAGGCTTTGAATCTTCTTAACCGTGTAGGGCTTGGAGACAGGGCAGATGCATATCCGGCTCAGCTTTCAGGTGGCCAGAAGCAGCGTGTTGCTATTGTCAGAGCTCTTATGATGGAGCCCGAAGTCATGCTTTTTGATGAACCTACCAGCGCTCTGGATCCTGAGATGGTCGGTGAGGTTCTTGAAGTTATGAAGGAACTTGCCCAAACCGGCATGACCATGATTATAGTTACCCACGAGATGGGTTTTGCCAGGGAAGTTGGCAAACGCGTTATTTTCATGGATGCAGGTAAAATCGTAGAGCAGGGTGGTCCTGAAGATATCTTCGGAAATCCGCAGAACCCGAGGCTTAAGGCTTTCCTTAAAAAGGTTCTTTAATATTGTATTATAGCCGCCGGTAGTGCTTGACATAAAAGCTTACCGGCTGTATTTTTTTTGGTATTCAGTTGTACACAATTAAAGAATGGGGAGGTGTATATGACTGTTTATGATTTTAAGATGAAAGATGCGAAAGGAAATGAAATTGATCTTTCTGATTATAAAGGCAAGGTTCTTCTGATAGTAAATACGGCTACAGGCTGTGGTTTTACTCCTCAGTATGAAGGTCTTCAGAAGCTTTACGATAAGTATAACGAAAAGGGTTTTGAAATCCTTGATTTTCCATGCAACCAGTTTGGAAACCAGGCTCCCGGAACAGACGAGGAAATTGTTTCATTTTGCACCCTTAAGTACAATACAACATTCAAACAGTTCTCAAAGATTGAAGTTAACGGAAAGAACGAAGCTCCTCTTTATACTTTCCTGAAGAAGGAGAAGGGTGGTCTTCTCAATGCAGCAATCAAGTGGAATTTTACAAAGTTTCTTATTAACAGAGATGGTAAGGTTGTAGGCCGTTTTGCTCCTACAGACACACCTGCCAAACTGGAAGAGAAGATTGCCAGTCTTCTTTAATAAGTGTAAAATCCGGCGTATGGTTAAAAAAATCCCAGTAAAAAAAATTCTCACAGTTGCTCTCTGGGCAGCTGCAGCAGTTTTTCTTTTTATCAATAGAAGTAACATAACGCCGGAAAAAATTGCATCTTTCCTGCCAGGAGCATCTTTTCTTTCAGCTCTGGCAATTCTGGTTCTGTTTGCAATCAAAAGTGTAACATTTGTTGTTTATGCAGGAATTCTTTATGCAACTACAGCCCTCATTTTCCCAGTGGGCTGGGCTTTAGTTATAAATGTTCTTGGCACTGCGGTGGCTGTCAGTCTTCCCTATCTTATTGGAAGAGCCAAAGGGCATGATACGATAGTTAATATTGAAAACAAGTACCCCAAGTTAAAAAATAACCCGCTTCTTTCCGGAGAACATGAATTTACCCTAATTCTCATTCTCCGTCTGGCAAAGATACTGCCCTATGATGTTGTAAGTCTCTATCTTGGCGCCAAAAGGGTTAAATACTACAGATTCCTTCCTATAAGCGTAATCTGTATGACCGATAATATTGTTCTTCTTACAATACTTGGAACAAGTTTCATGACAAGCAACCTGCCTCTGGCCGTAACAGCAGCAGTAATAGAGGTAACCATTATTGCTCTTTCAATGCTTTGGGTATGGTATTACACAAAAAAAATGAATAAAAAGGATGAAAAGATGAGTGTTTATGATTTTACTGTAAAAGACAGAAAGGGTATTGACGTAAATCTTTCAGAGTACAAGGGAAAGGTTCTTCTTATTGTAAACACAGCAACAGGCTGTGGTTTTACTCCTCAGTATGAGGCTCTTGAGGCTCTTTATGCTGACCATAGGGAAGAAGGATTTGAGATTCTTGATTTCCCGTGCAACCAGTTCGGTCACCAGGCTCCGGGTTCTGATGATGAGATTCATGAGTTCTGCACCATGAAGTTTGGAACAAAGTTTCCTCAGTTTTCTAAGATTGATGTAAATGGAGAGAATGCAAGCCCTCTTTTTAAGTACCTTACAGCAAACACAAAGTTTGAAGGCATGGGTGAAGGTGAGAGAGCTGCATTTATGGAGCAGTACCTTGCAAAACTTGATCCCGATTTTAAAAACAATTCAAAAATCAAATGGAATTTCACAAAGTTCCTGATTAACCGCAACGGCGAGATAGTAAAGCGTTTTGAGCCTACATGTGAAATGGAGACTGTCAGAAAAGAAGTTGAGGCGGTTCTGTAAGTTATGAAGGAAAGAAGCAGAGAAAGCGTAATAGTTAAAACCAGTATCATAGGAATTCTCGGAAATATTCTTTTGGCATCATTTAAGGCTTTTGTAGGTGTTCTTACAAACTCAATTGCTGTAACAATGGATGCTGTGAACAACTTAAGTGACGCAGCTTCAAGCGTAATTACCATTGTCGGTGCTAAGCTTGCCGGAAAGAAACCGGACAGAAAGCATCCGTTCGGATACGGCAGAATTGAGTATCTGAGCACTATGATAATTGCCGTAATTGTAACTTATGCGGGTATCAGCTCCTTAATTGAGTCCGTAAAAAGCATAATCAATCCGGAGCTTCCTTCCTACACAAATGTTTCAATCATAATTATTGCTGTAGCCATTCCTGTTAAAATCCTCATGGGTTTCTATGTCAGCAAAAAGGGTAAGGAGGTCAACTCTGACTCTCTTGCAGATTCAGGAAAAGATGCCCTTATGGATGCTGTTCTTTCTACAGCCACACTTGTCTCTGCTCTTGTCTACCTGTTCTTTGACCTCAGCATAGAAGCCTATGTTGCTGCCGGTATCTCTCTCTTTATCATCAAAGCCGGTTTTGAGATGATCTCCGATACATTAAGCCAGATTCTCGGAGAGAGGGCAGACAGGGAGATGGTCAGGGAGCTTAAGAATACAGTTAAGTCTGTTGAAGGTGTTCACGGAGTTTTTGACCTGATTATCAACAACTACGGTCCAGATGCCTACATGGCCTCACTGCACGTTGAAGTTAAAGATGATCTGAATGCAAATGATATAGACAAGCTTTCCAGAGAGATAACAAGGCAGGTATACGCCAAACACGGCGTGATAGTAACAGCTGTCGGTATCTACAGCATAAACACCAAGGATGATGTTGTGGTCTCAGCTTACAGAAATGTAAGAAAGCTGGCCATGTCACATGACGGTGTCATGCAGATTCACGGTTTCTATGCTGACTTTGAAGAGAAGACCATGACTCTGGATGTGATGATTGACTTCACAGTCAAGGACAGAGTAGCCCTCTACCGCCACATCTATGATGACATCAGGGAAGAATATCCTGATTTCACCATCCACATGGTTCTGGATACTGATTTCTCAGAGAGCTAAACTTCTTAAAATGATTTTTTTAGAATAAAATATAAAAAATGTTACTTTGTATAGAAACAAAGTTGACAAGATTGTCATATTGGTTTAAAACGTAGATACACCGTTGAAGAAGAGTAGTAGGAAACACCGCTTTTCAATGAGAGAGTCGCTGATGGTGAGATGGCGGCAGAAAATGTGTTTGTGAATGGACTTCTGAGGGCGAACAGAAAGGGATACCGAGTATGGGAGACGGAAACTCTGGCCGTAAAACAGGGAGCACATGGTGGTGTGCATAAAGAGGACACGTTGTGTCAAGCCGGGTGGCACCGCAGGATAATGTTTATTACATCCTGTCCCAGCATATTTTAATGTTGCAGGGGCAGGATTTTTTTATGCTCCTAAGGAGAAAAAAATGAAAAAGAACATGGTAGCGGTAGCACTGGTTGTTGCGTTTGTCGCACTCTTTGCTTTTGCTGGATGCAGCAAGAGCACTTCAGAAGATACCGGAAAAAGCTTTAAAGTCGGTATCTGTAACTACGTAGATGATGCTTCATTAAATCAGATTGTAGAAAACCTTACAGCTTCACTTGAGAGTCTGTGTGAGAAGAATGGTTATAGTGTTGAAATCAAGTATGATAACTGTAACGCAGATGCAAGTGTCATGAACCAGATAATTGCCAACTTCATAGCTGAGAAAGTAGACCTTATGGTCGGTATTGCAACACCGGTTGCCATGGCCATGCAGGCAGCAACAGAAGATAATAATATTCCGGTAGTATTTGCAGCTGTCTCAGATCCTCTTGCAACAGGAATTGTCAGCTCACTTGATAAGCCGGGTAAGAACATAACCGGAACATCTGACTACCTTGATACAAACGCTGTTATCAACCTGATTCTGGCTCTCAAGCCCTCAATTAAGAAGGTCGGACTTCTCTATGATGTAGGTCAGGATTCCTCAACAACAGCCATAGCTCAGGCCAAGGCAGCTCTTGAGAGCAAGGGAATTACAGTAGTTGAAAGAACCGGAACTAACGTTGACGAGGTTGTACTTGCCGCCAGAGCTCTTGTAACAGACAAGGTTGAGGCAGTGTTCACTCCAAGTGACAACACAATCATGAATGCCCAGCTTTCAATCTATGAGATTTTCAATGAAGCCGGAATTCCGCAGTTCACAGGAGCTGACTCATTTGCACTTAACGGAGCTTTCCTCGGTTATGGTGTTGATTATGCTAACCTCGGAACAGTCACAGGTGAGATGGTTTATGAGATTCTTGCTTCCGGTTTAAATCCTGCAAATGTTGCAGTTAAGACATTTGACAACGGAACAGCAACAGTTAACACAGAAACATGTGCTGCACTCGGATACAGCTTTGATGAAGTATCAGCTCTCTTTGCTCCATACTGCACAAAGGTTCAGAGCATAACTACTGCTGAGAGTTTCGGAGATCTCAAGTAATGGATTTTGCATCAATATTCACACTGGGGCAGACTGCTCTTGAACTTGGGCTTATCAGCTCACTGACAGTACTTGCCTTATTTCTAAGTTACAGCATGTTAAATGTCTGTGACCTCTCTACTGACGGCTGCTTTACTTTCGGAGCAGCCGTTGGTGCGGTTGTGGCCATCTCAGGTCACCCGTATCTTTCAATAGCTGCGGCTATGGCCGCAGGCATGCTCAGCGGCCTTGTTACCGCCGTTCTTCAGACAAGAATGGGTATCAACAGCCTCCTGTCCGGTATTATTGTGAATACCGGTTTGTATTCTGTAAATATTGCAGTTATGGGAAACTCATCACTGCTTAATATGAACAGAACGGAAACTGTATTTACAAAGCTCAAGAATTCTCTTTCCGGCTCTTCTTTTGTCGGACAGTACAAGATTATTATTGCTCTGATAGCTGTAGCTGCAGTAATTGTTTTCCTGTATTTCTTCTTAAGAACAAGACTCGGTCTTGCCATCCGTGCTACCGGAAACAACCCTGCCATGGTCCGTTCTTCATCCATTAACCCGGCCATGACAACAACAGTCGGTCTTATTATTTCAAACTCATTTACAGCACTCTCAGGGTGCCTTATGGCACAGGCTCAGAAGTCTGTAAACATTGATATTGGAAGTGGTGTTCTTACAGTTGCACTTGCTTCTCTTTTGATTGGAGGAGCCTTCTACGGAGGAACCAGGATTGCGCTGAGAGCTGTTTTTGCAGTAGTCGGAGCTGTTATTTTCAGAGTAGTTTATACTCTTGCTCTGCGCTTTAACATGCCGGCCTTCATGCTCAAACTCGTATCATCCGTAATAGTTATTATTGCTATCTCAGCTCCTTATCTTAAGAGCCAGATTCCAATGATAAAGAGAAGAATGGCAAACAGGAAAGGAGGTCTTCATGCTTGAGATTAAAAACATTTCCAAGACCTTCAATCCGGGAACCATAAACGAGAAAAAAGTTTTCAGTGATTTTTCACTTACAGTAAAAGATTCAGAGTTTGTAACCATAATAGGAGCAAACGGAGCAGGTAAGTCCACATTGTTTAATGCCATCTCCGGAACATTCTTTACC
This sequence comes from Sphaerochaetaceae bacterium, assembly GCA_024699225.1. Lineage (GTDB taxonomy): Bacteria > Spirochaetota > Spirochaetia > Sphaerochaetales > Sphaerochaetaceae > UBA1265. The sequence continues at coordinate 73,436 of JAILPZ010000009.1, read as the reverse complement.
GACAGCGGAACAATCCTTCTGGACGGAAAGAACATAACTCTTATGAGTGAGTACAAGAGATCAAGAAGAATAGGACGACTGTTCCAGGATCCCATGCTTGGAACAGCTCCCGGCATGACAATCGAGGAAAACCTGGCTCTTGCTGCAGGACGCGGTGGCTGGTTCTCAACATTAAACCGTCAGGACCGCGAACGCTTTAAGGAAAAGCTCAGTGAACTTGGAATGGGCCTTGAGGATAAGCTTACAAAACCTGTAGGACTTCTCTCCGGAGGTCAGAGACAGGCTCTGACGCTTATGATGGCTACAATTAATCCGCCTGATCTGCTTTTACTGGATGAGCACACAGCTGCACTGGACCCTGCAACAGCGGAAAAGGTTTTGAAAATTACAAATGATATAGTTACAAAGTACAATCTTACATGTCTGATGGTTACTCACAACATGCAGAGTGCCCTGGATTTCGGAAACAGAATACTGATGATGGACGACGGTAAGGTTGTATTTGATGCATGTGGAGAAGAGAAGAAAAATCTTAAGATTTCTGACTTGCTGGTTCTTTTCAGGAAGGGCTCAGGAAAAGCACTCAACACTGACAGAATTCTGTTATCATAGTATTGGAGGAATTTTATGTCTGTCATGGCTGCATTAAACAGTGCGCCGCTGTATCTTATCTGTGGCGGTATTATAGGTTTCGTTGCTATTATCTGCGTAGTCTTTATTGTTCGTGCTTACAAGGCCGGTCTGGCAATGGGAATGGACAGGGTGATACTTAAGAGAGTTGTAACATCAAGTGCAACTTTCTCAGTCCTTCCTGCCGTTGGAATCCTCCTTGGTGTTATAGCACTCTCCGGAAGCCTTGGTATTCCATGGCCGTGGCTCAGACTCTCTGTAATAGGAGCTCTGCACTACGAGACACAGGTAGCCCAGGCTGCTGCGGAGCATGTGGGAATAGGAGGGCTGAATCCTGAGGCCATGACTCTCTCAGCATTCTCAACTATTGCACTTCTTATGAGCCTTTGTATTATGTGGGGCATGCTTCTTTCAGTTCTCTTTAACAAGGGATATTTAAAGAAAATAGGAATTAAGAGCCCGTCTGAGAACGAGACAAAGCTTAACAAAAAAAGTGGCTTTGGAGACCTGGCCATGAGTGCCATGTTCATAGGTCTGGTAAGTGCCTACATAGGAAGCTATATCGGAACCTTTGTATCGTCAAACGGACTCTTTACATTCACAGGTGACTGGCTCCCGCTCGCCGTTGTATTTGTTTCTGGTCTTGTCATGGCCCTGTTTGTCTATCTTTCAGAGAAGAAGAAAAAACTCTGGGTTGACAACTTCTCCGTTGCAGCAAGCATGCTCATAGGCATGTCTTCTGCCGTAGTCTTAAGTCTTATCTGAGGAGGCCGGTTATGAACAGAAACGAATATTTTGAAAAATACAACAATAAGACTCATGGTTTAGGCCGCATCTTCAGCGTTGTGACCCTGATTCTGCTTCTCGGTGCACCGTTCTTAATCGGTGCCATCCTTGGTGCCATGCCGGATCTGGGTGCAGTTGCAAGAGGTTTTCTTTCAGTAGGACTTATCTGGACTGTAAGCTCAGTTGTAGAGTTTTTAATCTATACTCCCATGCTCGGAGCAGGCGGAAGCTACCTTGCATTTATTACAGGAAACCTCATTAACATGAAAATACCATGTGCTGTTAATGCAAGGGATATAGCAGGAGTTAAGAGCGGCACACCTGAGAATGAAATTATTTCAACGCTCTCAATTGCAACTTCTTCACTTGTTACAATCCTTGTACTGGCTCTTGGAGTACTGCTTTTGCAGCCTCTTAAGGGTGTTCTGCAGAGTCCTGTGCTTCAGCCGGCCTTTGCAAATGTTGTTCCGGCCCTGTTCGGAGCCATGGCATACAAGTACTTCAGAGGCAACATGAAGATAGCAGTAGCCCCGCTTCTGCTTATGTCTCTGCTCTTTATTCTTGTTCCTTCCCTAACCGGATCAACGAGTATGATGATCATTCCAAGTGGCGCTCTTGCCATTGGAATTGCATATTTACTTTACAGGAAACAAAAATGATTTACGTTCTTTATGCTCTCTGCGCCATAGTCTGTGTCTTTGTTTTACTTCTCCTTGTAGCAGTTCTCAGAACCCTGGTTTCACGGATGAAGAAGAAAAAGACTCCCAGGTATGTCCCTGTTGGAGACAGAGAGCGTGAAGATGAGTATGCAAAAAAACTCTCCGAGATGATTAAAATTGATACCGTCTCGACTTCAGGTATTGATAAACCTGAGCGCATCTATGAGTTTCACGCACTTTTGGAAAAGCTCTTTCCGCTTGTACACAAGAATCTTGAAAAAACAGATATAAACGGAAACCTTCTGTTCAAGTGGAAGGGAAAGAAGAGTGACAGGCCTGTGGTTCTTATGGGACACCAGGATGTAGTACCTGTTGAGGGTGTTTGGAAGCACGAGCCGTTTTCAGGTGATATAGATGATTCTCTTGTCTGGGGACGCGGAAGTGCAGATACCAAGTGTACTGTCATGGCATTCTTCCAGGCTGTTGAGGAACTTCTTAGTCAGGGATATGTACCTGAGCAGGATGTTTATCTTTCCTCTTCCTGTACTGAGGAGTGGGCAGGACCGGGGTGTCCGTCCCTTGTTGACTATCTGAAAAAGCGCGGTGTTAAACCATTTCTTGTCTGTGATGAGGGCGGCGGAATAATTGAAAATCCGCTTTCAGGCGTAAACGGTGATTTTGCCGTTATGGGAATAATAGAGAAGGGTATGTGTGGGGTGAAGTTCACTGCAAAGAGTACCGGAGGCCACGCAAGTGCTCCTACAAAGAACACACCTATTGCCCGTCTTGCACGTTTTGTAAATGACGTAGAGAAAAAATCTCCGTTTAAGAGAGAACTCATCCCTGAAGTCAGGTCTTTCTTTAATACCATTTCAGAGTACTCATCTTTTCCTCTTGCCCTGGTGTTTGGAAATCTCTGGCTGTTCGGAGGTCTTCTGACTAAGCTCATGCCTCTTATCTCTGCACAGGGAGCGGCCATGCTTGGAACTTCAATCTGCTTTACCATGCAAAGCGGTTCAGATGCATTTAATGTCATTCCTGCGGAAGCTTCAGTTACTGCAAACATACGCTTTGGAAAGAACCAGGGAAGGGAAGAGAGTCTTAAAATCATAACAGATCTTGCTGCAAAATACGGACTGGAAACAGAAGTGCTTCTTGCCAACGATGTCATGCCTTCTCCTGATATGAACGGAGAGGCTTTTAAACTTGTAAAGTCGGTAATAAAACAAACATTTCCAACTATAGTAAGCGTTCCTTACGTTATGACAGGAGGTACGGATGCACGTTTTTATCAGGAAATCTGTGATACTTGCGTACGTTTTGCCCCTGTTCTCTACGGTCCGGCTCAGATGAAGGGCATGCACGGAATAGACGAGTGTCTTTCCGTCTCCTGTCTGCCGGGAGCTGTAGATTTTTATAAAAATGTTATAAAGGCACTCGGAGAGTAAAATGGAAGAGAAAAAATCACTTACACCGTCTTTTGACGGCAAGTTTGACTATAATCTGGGTCTTGACCTGCCTGAAGGTATCTGTACTGATAAAGACAGCGTTAAGGATAATGCCAGGTCTTTTAAAATTATTCATAAGAACGGCTCCGGAAAGGCTGTGCTTTGCCTTCAGGGCTACCAGGGATATCCCGGAGAGATGGCAGCCTTTGCCAAACGCCTTTACATGGCAGGCTTTGATGTCTGGGCCCCCAGAAACCCCGGAATGGGAACAACCTGGGAAGATTTTTACAGGTCAAATGACAGACAGTGGCTTGATTCTGCTAAGTTTTACTGCAAGGCCCTGATGGAAAAATACGGAGAAGAGAATCTCTATCTTGCAGGACACTCCATGGGCTGTGCACTCTGTGCGCTTTGTGCTAAGGATTTTCCTGTGAAGAAAATGGTTCTTTTTGCTCCGGGAATAGGCGAAAATGTTATTTCCGACAGACAGAGACGTCAGTTAAAACTTGTAAAGCCGTTTAAAAAGAGAATTCCTACTCCATGGCAGCATGATGATTCTTATCATTTTGAGTATGAGGCAGGTGTTGAAGCAGATCTGGCTCTCGGTGCCGAATACTGGTCCTTCATAACTCCTTCAAAGTTCCTTGATGCAGACAAGCTGTTTAAATCTTCATATCAGGTTCTTCCTTCACTTGAAACAAAAACACTTGTTTTCTCAGGTGGGAAAGATCCTTTAATCAGTAAAAGCATGTGCGACGATGTTGCTTCAAGAATCAAAAATTCAAAGCATATTCATCTTGAAAAATGTACGCATGGTATTCCGTATGATATAGACCTTCCGTCAATGGACAGGGCTTTCTCAGAGGCTGTAAAGTTCTTCAATGAAGGTTGAAAAAGGTTTTTATAAACACGTAGCGCTGCTGACATTCCCCATTGTAATTCAGAATGTCCTGGACTCTGCCGTAAACATGGCAGATGTTATTATGCTCAACTACGTAGGCCAGAGTTCCATCTCTGCAGTATCCCTTGCCACTCAAATTACCTCACTTTTCTTCTGGTTTCTCTTCGGTACGGGAACGGGCATGACCATGATGGGCTCACAGTACTGGGGGAAGGGCAACACGGACGCCATAAACAGGTCCCTGGGAATAGCCATAAAATATACCCTGTTTATTTCAGGTTTCTCAGCCTTTCTCTGCCTGGTTTTCCCAACACTCCTTATGAGGATCTACACCCCGGATCAGCAGCTGATTGAGCTCGGCTCTGTCTACCTGCGTCTCTTTGCGCCCGGAATTATTGCCTGGGGAATCTCGTACACCTTCCTTGCCGGCCTGAGAAGTACGGGGCGTGTAGCCATCTGCACCATGACAGAAACCATTACACTGATTCTCAATGTCCTCCTCAACGCTCTTTTCATCTTTGTCCTGGATATGGGCGCTGCCGGTGTTGCTGTGGCTACAGCAATTGCAAGAATCATTGAAATGATAATCTGTATTTTCATTTCCCTGAGAAGCAGTGACATAAAAATCAGAATAAAATACATCTTCAAGTCAAACTCTGTTCTTGATAAGGATTTCAGGGGCATGTGCTTCCCGGCAATAGCAAATGACTTTGTCTGGGGCCTGGCATTTTCCATGTTCTCTGTAATTCTCGGTCACAGAAGCAGTGATGCAGTTGCAGCAAACGCAATTGTAACAGTTGTCAGAAACCTCGGCTGTGTATTCAGCTACGGTATAGCAGGCTCTACAGGAATAATACTGGGGCAGATGCTCGGGGCAGGGAAGCAGCAGGAAGCTATAGTTGCAAGCCGTATTCTGCTTATTCTTGCAGTACTTGCCGGAGCCTTCGGAGGCTTTATAATTTTCTGTCTGACGCCTTTTATTTCTTCCGGTGCAAACTTAACCGAGACGGCCCATGAATATCTTCTGTTCATGCTTCATGTAAACTGCTTTTACATAATGGGCACATCAATTAATACGCCTCTTATTGCAGGAACTTTCAGAGCCGGAGGAAACTCCCGTTTTGGTCTTCTTGTAGATGGTATTACCATGTGGTGCTGGGCTGTCCCTGCAGGTTTTATAGCAGCTTTTGCACTTAAGCTAGATATTAAAATTGTCTATCTGGTTCTCTGTACGGACGAGTTTGTTAAACTTCCCACTGTCTTCAAATATTTTTTCAGCAACAAGTGGGCAAAAAACATAACGAGAGAAAACTCTGAACTGGAATATATTGAACAGAAAGAGAAATAATTTGATAATTTGGCCTATGAAAAAGATTTCTTTTGTATTTGTAATACTGCTTGTTTTTATTACTCTTTTCCCCGTATTTGCAGGCAAGGATGAGGACTTCTCAGTTACCTATGGAATGGGAAACGACAGCTTCACAAGAGGTCTCTCAAGAAATGAGGATGATTTTAAGAGCTTTGGCCTTTATATGGACTATGAGTTTAAAGATTACAATATTTATCTCGACCTGGATGCCTACACATTTAAGGAAGAAGATTACAGATACGATTTTTTAACAATAGGTGTTTTAAAAACCTTTAGTTTTGACGATTATTATACTTTCTGTGCCGGATTGGGACTTCAGACAAAGGGTAAGCTCGGTGGTCAGTCCATGCAGAACTACCTTCATAAACTAACCCGTATTACAGAAGTTAATATACCTTATGAGACAGATGAGTATGATTTTACTGTAAGAGCCAGCGCAGAAGGATATCTGGACAGTGTTCTCTCTCCGTACTTATATGCACACACAGGTTTTGATGCTCTTGTAAAAGCTGGTATAAAACTTAAAACCGGAGCCTCTTCATCCCTGTATCTGACATACAGCTATGATGCATTTGATACCCATGGTCTTAATTTCCGCATGGAGTCTGACTATGGTTTTATCTATACAGATTACGAGACAAACTTTCTTAGCCGCTATGGATATGGAATTATTGCAGTCAACCCGTTTAAAAAGATGAATGGGAATAAGACCACTGTTACAGGCTCAGAATGGATGAGTGACTACGGCAAGTATTCCATGTATGAGATTCGCATCCCGGCAGGAGAGAACATTACATCTTTTATCAACGTTAAGTACGAAACAGGTGAAGTTGACCACAATGTATCGGTGAGAAAGGAAGATAACTGGTATACAGCTGGTGCCGGCTATACATTCTTTGACCGTGTTGAACTCAGAGCTTTTGCTGGAGCCCACTATTACGAACAGAGAGAAAACAACGGGATTGACAACTACACCAAACCGGTTTTTGGCCTTGGTGCAAGAATAAAGGCACTGGAGTTCTTCAACATCTATTTAAACGCTGAGGCAGGTGTTATCTGGGAGAGAGAATTTCACTTCTTTGCAGGTTATTCTATAACAATCTGACAGGCTTTGAAGACTTTTAATGCAGCCTCATGGTTTTCCACTGTGGAGCCTGCACATGCGTCTTTAAGAACCTTTATATTCATGGAAGGATAGAGGGCTCTCAGCAGCATGGCGTTTGAAGCTACACAGATGTCCGTGCACAGGCCGCAAAGTGTTACTTCAAAGTCTCCATCAGCATTCTTTGTTATTTCTTCTATAGTCTGTGGCAGGGAAGGACAGCCGAATCCCGGCTTTTCAAGAATGCTGCAGTTTGTGTCAAAAACACAGTCGCCCATACTTCTTATGTTCTTATCAAGAAGCCAGCCATCGGTATTCTTTATGCAGTGAGGCACAGGAAGCATCTTTCCCTCAAAAGTATCAAGATAGTCCTGACCATGGGTATCCATTGTAAAGATAAGATAATCATTGTTTTTTCTGTTTTCCTTAATTGCCTCTATAACGGCAGGAACTATCTTTACCGCTTCCTTTGATCCCAGTGATCCGTCTACAAAATCTTTCTGTACATCTACAACAACAAGAATTTTAAACATACCTGAATTATAAACATAATTTCTGTAAATAGAAATGTTTGATTTACCACCCATAAAATGAAAGTTAACATTTTAAATATGAAGAAACTGATTAAAGGTCTGTCAGTGCTTCTGATTCTTGTCCTGCTTATTTCATGTGGCGGACAAAAGAAAGAGGAAGTACTCAAAAGTAGTGACGGTTCTTATTCTGTTACAATAAATACGGAAGAAGAATTAGAATCTACCCAAGCAGCCAGGAATTTCTGGAGGTAACGGGATTTTCTCTTGGCGATATTGTAAAAGTTACATTTGAAAATCAGTCTTTTATTCTTCCTGTAGTTGGAAACTATGCATATCTTGATAACGGTGAATCCGGAGTTATAGCAGAAAACCATGTAGATCTTACCCAGTGTGCCGTTTCTTACTTCAAGAGGGCGGGATTAAGTCAGGAAGAGATAGATCAGCTTACTTTCAATTCTTAAGCAACCGTATTCCTTTTAATCTTTCTGGTTGTTGTCTCTTTCATTCTTTCTTCAAGAATGGTTATCTTCTCAATTTTCTTATAGGAAGGAAGTGTAGCATTTACCTTCTTCACATGGTCTCTGATGTCAGCTTCAATCTCTTCTTTGCTTGAGCCTCTGTAATAATCTTCTGAAGGGAAGATAACAGCTTCAATCTTTTCAGAAGGGACAGCCTTGTCTTCAATAAAGCCGCGAACCATAATCTGCTCAATCGCGCTGTCTGTCTGGAAATGGTCTTCAATCTCTTCAGGATAAACATTCTTGCCACCTTCGGTAACAATAATGTTCTTGGCTCTGCCACAGATGAAGAAGTATCCTTCACTGTCCATGCGGCCAAGGTCTCCTGTCTTAAGATATCCGTTCTCATCAAAAAGCTCTGCAGTATGTTCCCTGTCGGTATAGTAGCCGGGAGTTACGTTCGGTCCCTTAACTCTGATTTCTCCTATTCCGTTTGCATCTGCATTTGCAATTATTACATCCATGCCCTTAAGTGCTTTTCCTATTGAAGCTGTCTTAAAGTGCTCTTTTGGATTCAGTGTTACAACAGGTGCACATTCTGTAAGGCCGTAGCCCTGTACAAAATCAAGACCGAGCTGGTTGTACTTTTTAAATACTTCAGGGGCCAGAGGACCGGCTCCGCAGATAAGAAAGTTATTATGGTCCAGACCAAGCTGAGCAAGAATCTTTTTTCTGAAGAAAGCCTTAAACGGAGTAATGTTAAAGCGCTGCTTGGTAAAGCCGTTTATACTCATCATGATGTGGAGCATTTTATTAACAAACGTTCCCTTCTTCTCCATGCCTCTTTCAATACCTGCAAGGAGCTTATTGTAAAGAAGAGGAATTCCCATGAAGATGGTAACGTGTCCGTTTTTGAGGTCTTTAAGCATGTGGCTGATTATAATTCCGTGTCCGAACAGACACTCTGCACCATGCTTGATAGACTCTAAAAGAACTGTGGTACAGCAGTAGCTGTGATGGAGGGGGAGAAGGGCATACAGAGTATCTTTTTCTGTACATCCCATACCGTCTGCCACAAGATATGTATCAGAAACAATATTTCTGTTTGTAAGCATGACTGCCTTTTCGTTTCCTGTGGTTCCGCTTGTAAAAAGAAGGGCTGCAAGATCCTCATCTGAAGTAAAGACATGGTTAACAATCTCAGAAGGCTGAGCGTTCATTATGCTCTCAGCTGTCTCAGAGCTGCCTAAAAGACTCATCATGCCCTTAAGCTTTCTGAACCAGCTGTTCATTCTGTCAAATTTGTCCAGAACATCAGCATCAGCAAGAACATAGGAGCAGCCTGCAAATTCAGATAACTGCTCACAGCGGCTTATATCCATCTGATTGTCAATTGGAACAACAACAGCACCGCAGTAATTTATGGCCAGGTATCCAAGTGCCCACTCAATAGAATTCTTTCCGTTAAGAAGAACTCTGTCTCCTCTGCCAACCCCGTCCTCAATCATGGCAGATGCAATTCTTGAAACCATATTTTTAACATCGTTATATGAGTAACTGATTCTGTCAGGGTTATAAAATGTAAAGCAGGGCCTTTCAGGAAAACGTGAAAGCGTAATATTAAACATTTCAGTTACAGTAGGCCACTCACCGTTAAAGAAGCTTCCTTTGTAAGGAACAAGTTCCTCCCATGTTTCATTCATCTTTGTTTATCCTTTTGGCGGTGCAATTCACCGGATACGATATTATTTGTTATATAGTTATAAATTGTCAATAGAAATACAAGTTCTATCAGAAAAAGGATTTATTTTATAGTTAATCATTACTATGCGGTATTATTATGCATTTTAAATGTGTTTATGGATGCAAATTCAGTAAAGTTGGACGGATTTTTTTGGTGATGTACCTGTGTAATAAATATAGTTCAAATGTTGTTCGCTTTAGTATAAATTTATTCTTCTTGCATGCTGATTTTTCGTATGTGATAATTTTTATGGCTGACTGTTACTATAATCTTTATATTCTCAGCTAATTATATTTAATTCGGCTCGGCCGAAAAGAGGCAGGCATAATGGCTTGCCGTAGGAGGAAAAATGAAGAAAGCAACTGTAGTTCTGGTTGTTTTGGCTCTTGTTTGTTGCCTTGTATTGGTTTCATGCGGAGCAAAAAAAACTGTCACACTGAAACTTTCAGAAGTTCACGTAGATGGTTATCCGACAACAATGGCAGATAAGGAATTTGCAAGACTTGTTGAGGAGAGGACAGATGGAAGAGTAAAGATTGAAGTTTACTCAAACGGAACTCTCTATGGTGAAGAGACCGGTGCTATTGAAGCAATGCAGATTGGTGACTGTGCATTCGCACGTGTTTCTGCATCTCCTGTTGCAAGTTATGTACCAGCTCTTAACGTAATTCAGCTTCCATATCTTTATAACAGCACTGACCACATGTGGGCAGTTCTTAACGGAGAAATCGGACAGGGAATGCTTGATGCTGTAGAAGAGAGCGGTTCTGGACTTATCGGCCTCTGCTGGTATGACAGTGGATCAAGAAGTTTCTATACAACAAAAGCTGTTCACCAGGCTTCAGACCTCAAGGGTCTCAAAATCAGAATGCAGAATAACGAAATGATGTGTGAGATCGTAAGACTTTGTGGTGGTACTCCTATCACAGGTATTGGTCCTAACGACATTTACTCAGCTGTTCAGCAGGGTGTTATTGACGGTGCAGAGAATAACTGGCCGACATACTACTCAAAGGGCGACTACGAAGTAGCTACTTACTACTGTCTTGATGCACATACAAGAGTTCCTGAGATTCTTCTCGGTTCTGTTGCTGCTCTTAAGAATGCAGGTGTTTCAGAATCTGATATTGCTATAATCAAGGCTTGTGCAAAGGAAACACAGGAATATGAAATTGCAGCATGGAAGGCAATGGAAAAAGAAGCAGAAGCTGGCGTCAGAGGAAACGGTAATACTGTTTATGAGCCATCTCTTGCTGAGCTTAAGACTTTCCAGGACGCTGTAGCTCCTATCTACGCAAAGTATGGCGCAGGTTACGAGGATATAATTGCACAGATCAAGGCTACAAAGTATTGATTTGTTTTTCTTGTATTTCAAGAAAGAGTGACCGCTTCGGCGGTCACCCCTTTTTTGTTCACACGCCAAGAGGTAAAAATGAAAGATAATACACGAAAATGGCTGAAAGAGAATAAGCTTGTAAGGACAGCTCCGGGATTTAAGGGGACAATTATCCTTGCAAACCACTGGGCACACAAGGTTGTTCTCACAATAGCGCAGATAGCTGAAATTGCTATGCTTGCAATTCTGTTTTTTACAGTTGTTCTCCGCTATGTTTTTAACACAGGAATAGGATGGGCAGAAGAAGTCCCCAGACTTATGGTTATTCTGTTCTCATTCATTGCATGTGCAGTTGGAGTAAGAGACCACATGCATGTATGTGTTACTGTTTTATATTCAAAAATTAAAAACCCCAAAATCAGAAAGGCTCTGGATATCCTTTCAGACTTTGCTACGCTCCTTTGTGGTTTGCTTCTGCTCATTTATGGAGCAAGCTACGTTTCAAAGCTTATGCGCGTAACAGGAACACTTCCCATGACAGGACTTCCTACATGGGTACAGTATTCTCCGGCTCCTATTGCAGGTTTTCTAATGACATTTGACTCTATTCTTTTCCTGACAGGTGTCCTCAAACCGGATGATCTGTATTATTCAGAAAAGGATATAGACTATGTTGAGCTTGTAAAAGAGCGAGATAAAAAAAACAAGGAGGTTAAATAATGTCAATCTCCACATTAGCTACCATAGTTCTTATTGGCGGATTCTTTCTGCTGATGTTCCTCAAGATACCTGTAACATTCTCACTTCTTCTGAGTACATGTGCTGCAGCTCTTATTGAGGGCACAAACCTTACTACCCTCATCAGAATGATGATTGACGGTGTTAATAATATTTCACTTCTCTCCATTCCTTTCTTTATCCTCATGGGTGAGATCATGAGTGTAGGTGAAATATCAGATAAAATTGTTGCACTCGCAAACCTCGTTGTCGGAAGATTCCGTGGCGGTCTTGCTTATGTAAACTGTCTTGACTCCATGTTCTTCGGCGGTGTTTCAGGTTCTGCTGTTGCTGATGTCAGCTCTCTCGGAGCCATTGTTATTCCGCTTCAGGTTAAACAGGGATATTCAAAGGAGTTTGCAGTTGCACTTACTGTAACCACTGCTTGTGAGGGTGTTCTTATCCCGCCAAGCCACAACATGGTTATTTATGCCCTTGCAGCCGGTGCAGGAGTCTCAATCGGTTCCATGTTCATGGCCGGTATTTTCCCGGGAATTCTTCTCGGTGGCGCACTCATGTTCATGTGTTTCCTTATGAGATTCAAGTACAACTTCCCCAAGGGTGATAAGATTGGAGCCGGAGACAGGGTTCGCTGGATGAAGTTCTCTAAGGGCGGAAAATGGTCTGCAAGAAAGAATCCGGAAACCTGGGCTGTAGTCAGAACTCCGCTGTTTACAGTTGAAATGGGAAAATGTATGCAAATAGTTCTGGATGCAATTCTTCCTATGATGACACTTGTTATTATTATGGTTGGTGTTGCTGTCGGTATCTTCACTGCTACTGAAAGTTCAGCTATTGCATGTGTTTATACATTCCTTCTTACCTATGTTGTTTATAAAAAGGATAAGATTAAAAACTTCCCGAAGGTTCTCAAAAATTCTCTTAAGACCCTGGCAGTTGTTATGACACTTCTTGCTACAGCCAAGGCTTTTGCATACATGATGACAGCACTCAGAATTCCTGCAATGCTTACAAATGCACTGCTTTCAATTACTGACAACAAGTATATTCTTCTGATCATCATTAACCTTATTCTTCTGCTTCTCGGTTGTTTCATGGATATGGCTCCGCTTATCCTGATCATGACTCCGATTCTTCTTCCGGTTGTAACAAACCCGGCTATAGGAATGAGTCCTATCCACTTTGGTATTATGCTCATCCTTAACCTTGCCACAGGTCTCTGTACCCCTCCTGTAGGAAGTGCCCTGTTTGTCGGATGTGCAGTCGGTGGAACAACAATAGAGAAGACAACAAAGGCTCTTCTTCCTATGTTCCTTGTCATGTTTGCAACGCTCATGGCAGTAACATTTATTCCTTCATTCTCTCTCCTGATTCCAAATGCACTTGGAATGGCTGTCTGATTCAGGAGATATAAATGTCCTGTTTTGTGCAGAAGAAAGATATTAAGGAAAAAGATCTGGGGCAGGGGCTTTCACGTAAAGTCCTTGCCTACAGCAAGGATGTCATGCTTGTCGAAATGCACTTTGACAAGGGTTCATGCGGCAGTGTACACACTCATCCGCACACACAGATATCCTATGTTAAGAGCGGTGTTTTTGAGTATTCAGTTAAAGATGAAAAACGGATCCTCCATGCCGGAGAATCCGTTGAAGTTGATCCTGATACGGAACACGGCTGCCTTTGTATAGAAGAAGGCATACTTCTTGATATTTTCACCCCTATGAGGGATGAGTTTATTTGATAAGGTTTTCTTCAAGAGCCTTATCGACCATACGCATTGCCTCAGGTGACAGTTCTCCGAACGGCCTGCGGGCAATGCCTACATCTATTCCCTGTTTACACACAACGTATTTCACAGCAGGAATCAATCCTACATTACAGAACGTCTCCATGATTGTATTGGCCTTATGCTGCATTTCACGTGCTTTTGCAATCTCGCCGCTGTTAAATGCGTTATAAATCTTAAGATAGTGAGGAAGCATACAGTTGAAGGTACTTCCGATTGATCCGTGGGCACCAAGGGCAAGACCAGCAACCATTGTTTCATCAAAACCGTTGAGAACAACAAGGCTGGGATTAAGATTTAAAAACCTCTCCATCTGATATACAACCTGGTTTGTGTGTTTTACACCCTCTATTGCACTGCTTGTAAACAGCTCTCTGTATACCGGATTTGAAAGGTCAAATTCCTTTTTTGTGTTTCCCGGGAAGTTATAAACTATAACAGGCATACCAACCTTATCAGCTATATCATAGTAGTATGATGCAATCTCTTTAGGAGTAAATCCGTAGTAAAGCGGAGGCGTTGCTGCAATGTGTCCGAATCCGAGAGCCTTTGCTTCTTTTCCGAATTTTACAGCTTCCTCTGTGCTTATGGCCCCGATATGGGCAATCAACTCTGTACGGTTTTTAAACTGTGAAGCAACTTCAAAAGCTGCAACTCTCTCCTCATGGGTAAGAAGAAAGCACTCAGCGCTTGAGCCTCCCATAAAGAATCCGGCAGCTCCTTCTTTCAGATTTCTTTCCATAAGCTTTTCAAGAGCAGCTGCATTTAACTTCCCGTCTTTATCAAAAGGTGTAAGTGAAGCAACAAAAATTCCCTTCATGTCGGTTTCCTCCATATATTTATCATTATAGTTTGCTTGTGTTTTAAATAAAAGAAGATATACTAGAAACTGTCAATTTATTAGGAGAGAGAATGAGGATTACAGTTCTTGGAGCGGGGGCCATGGGTTCCCTTTTCAGCGGATATCTTTCCCGTTGTAATGATGTGTCGGTAGTTGATGTAAACCCGGTAACAATTGAAACCATCAACAGAGATGGAGTTACCATTAACGAGAAAGACGGCAGTTCTTCGGTATACAGACCCATGGCGTTGTCAAATACAAAAGGAATGCCCAAGCAGGATCTTGTAGTTCTTTTTGTAAAATCCATGTTTTCGGTTTCTGCACTGGAAAGCAATAAAAACATAATTGGTCCTGATACCTATCTCATGACACTTCAGAACGGAGCAGGGCATGAAAGCAAACTTCTGAAATTTGCAGACAGAAAACACGTAATAATCGGCTCAACCCAGCATAACAGCTCACTGGTAAAGCCGGGAACAATAAACCACGGAGGAAGCGGAATTACCTGCATAGGACTGCTTGACGGCGTTAATGCAGAGCTGGAAAAAATTGCTTCTGTATTTACTGAATCCGGATTTGAATGCAAAACAGAATCAAATGTACAGAAGTCAGTCTGGAAAAAGATGTTTACAAATACATCTGCTTCAGCTCTGACTGCTCTTTTCCAGGTTCCTCTGGGATTCATTCATTCTGATGAAAATGCAAACTATCTTATGAAGCAACTGTGCATTGAGGCAGTTAACGTCGCCAATTCTCTTGGCCTTGGCTTTGATGTTGAGGAGGTATACAAAGATGTTGATACCGTATGTATTAATGCACCGAACGGACTTACCTCAATCTATGCTGACATCAGGGATGGCAGAAGATCTGAAGTTGATACAATCAGCGGCAGTGTTGTTGAGGCAGCTCATGAACAGGGAATCCCTGTTCCTTTCCATGAGATGCTGGTGAAATCAATACATGCTCTTGAAAATAAAAACAAAACACAGAAATAAGGAGAAGCAGCAGATGCAGTGTGTTTATGAACTTAATGGCCTCAGAGTCATTGATCTTACAAAGTATATCGATCCGGCAACAGAGACAAGAAGATGTAAGCTGGACAGATTCAATACAGGCGGAGCAATCCCTGATTTCCACACAAATGTTGATATCATGACACATTTGGGAACCCATTGTGAGTGTCCGTATCATCATTTTGAAGATGGAGCAAGTGTGGCAGACCTTCCACTTACCTCATTCATGGGCAGAGGAGTCTACTACGAATTCAAGAACCTCAAGCCTCTGTCACACATCAGTGCAAAGGACCTTGATGAAGCTCTTGGAAAGAAGGTAAAACCCGGAGATATTCTTATTCTTGATTCAGTTTACAAGCTTGCTCCTTTTACACCGAAGACAAACGGACCGGAAGACAAGAGACTTCTTGTCAACGGAGAGACTGCACAGTGGATGGTAGACCACGGAGTAAAGTGTGTTGGTTTCGGTGACGGTGTTTCCATTGAAAACTGTAACGAAGACGTAAAACCTTTCCATGATGTCTGTATGGCAAAGAACATTACCTTCCTGGAGGTTGTAAAGAACCTTGACCAGCTGAAGAGTGATACCTTCTTTGTGAGCTTTGCACCCATGTACATCAAGGGTCTTGATTCATGTCCTGTAAGACTCTATGCAATTGAAGGACTTAAGGAATTCAGCTGATTGGTACCTGTAGGTCTTTTTACTGATGTGGCGGCCATTACCCTCGGAGGTCTTTCCGGTGGGCTTATAGGCCGCCATCTTACAGATAATTTCAAAAAAGAAATGAACAGCGTGGTCAGTATAATGGCCATGGGAATTGCTCTTTATATGATTCCTAAAATGGAAATTCTCGGTGCTGTAATGCTCGCAGTGGTGTCAAGCTACTGCATAGGCAGCGCCCTGAATATTGACGGGCATGTCAATTCAACCATTCTAAGGCTCACGGGAAAGGTCTTCAGGGGTCCTCAGAATTTTGACGTAAGCAGTCTTTCAGTCCTTATAGTCCTGATGGGATTCGGAGGAGGCGGCATAATGGGATCCATGACTGAATCCATGACGGGAGATTCTTCCCTTCTTATGGGAAGGGCCGTCTGTGACTTCATTACTTCCCTTATGTTCGGAACTACACTGGGACCTGTTGCTGCAATAGCAGGAGGCACAAGTCTCCTAAGCCTTTCTTTATTCTATTTTTCAGCTCAGCTTCTTATGCCGTATATGAATGACGTAGTTTATGCAAACTTTATAGCCACAGGCGGTATGCTCACCCTCATGGGAGCTGTCCGCATGTTCGGTCTGTCAAAGGCAAAGCCTATGAATGCTGTGCTGAGCGTTATTCTGATTGTCCCGATTACTATTCTCTGGCAGATCCTGGTTCCATAATAAAAAACCCTTATAAGACAGATGCTTATAAGGGTTAAATCTACGAGATCTACGGGGCTCGAACCCGTGGCCTCCACCGTGACAGGGTGGCGTGATAACCAGCTTCACCAAGATCCCTTGCTTTACGCAGTTATGAAATTACATTATCCATTTGTTTTTGTCAACACGTCTGATACAATTCTTAAAAAAAGTGGAGATGGCACATGAACATTCAACATAGCATAATGATTTTCTTTAACAGCATTTTCAACCCGGTAGCTGATACTGTTTTTTCTTTTATAAGCTATCTGGGACTTGGAACCATGCACCTTGTATTTATCCTTTTAATTTTCTGGTGTATGGATAAGAAGAAGGGTTTTTTAATTGGTTTTACCCTTGTTTTTGCAAATGCCACAACAAATATCATTAAGGCGCTTGTAAGGTCTCCGCGACCATGGCAGGTTCTCTCTGAAATAGGAACTCAGAGGGATGCAAATGCCACAGGCTATTCATTTCCAAGCGGTCATACAACAGGAGTTACTGCAACTTTCGGAAGTATAGCCTATGTCTATAAAAAGAGAGGGCTTTCCATCATCTGCGCTCTTATAATTGCCCTTGTAGGTTTTTCACGTCTGTATCTCTGTGTACACTGGCCCATAGATGTTGCCGGCGGTCTTCTTGTTGGTTCTTTCTTTGTGTTTGTAGTTATGAATCCGGTCATGAAGATGCTTGAGAACAGGAGTCTGACGACAAAGGTTCTTCTTGCTCTGGGTACAGCAGGTTCTGTTGCGGCTTTAGTTACAGGTCTTATGTTAAACAGCGGGAAATATGAGGAAATTCTGCTCAGTGACCTGTCAAAGAGTCTTGCTATTGTCGGAGGTTTTTCACTCGGTTATGTTCTTGAGATGCACACTTCTGATTTTCAGATTGAAGAGGGCTGCTGGGGAAGAAAGACAGCCAGATATGTTCTGGGATTTCTGGGAGTACTGTTCTTCCTTCCCGTTGCAAAAACTCTTCTTTTGAAGGCAGGTTACTATAATCCTGTTACAGCCCAGTTAAGGTATTTCCTTGCAGGACTCTGGTGCCTTGGGATCTGGCCTGTTCTGGGAAAGAAACTGAAACTGTTCGTTTAATTAGTTCTGTTTCCTTTTCCTTTGTTTCCACCGTTCTTTTCCTTCTACTGACGGCTTTCCTCAATACTGTAGGCCTTAAACTCTTCAGCTGAAATCAGGATGATGTTGGGTCTGCCGTTCTTCTCAGCACGGGCCATGGCAAGGGTCTTGAGAAGATCCTTATCTTTTTTATAAGAATCATTTTTCATCCTTATGGGCAATAATTGCACCTGACTTTACAAATATCTTCTCAAATCTTGCAACTTCGCTTTCTGTCATGGATGCTCTTGAGATGTGGTCTCTGAGAAAGTCTCTTGTATAGTTTTTTTCATCCGGACTTTTGAAATATCCGAAACTGTCCAGGGCCTGTATGCACTTCTCAGAAGCTTTTACGGCTCTTTCCATCCCAACTGCATGTCCCTGGTTAGGATATTTTTTCAGGTTCTGATAGAGAACATAACAGATTACCTGAACTGCCTGGGCCAGGTTCAAAGAAGGGAAGAGGTCACTTGTAGGAATGGTTACGGCTCTTGAACACTCGTGGACCTGCTCATCTGAAAGACCGTAAGCCTCACAGCCGAAAACAACGGCTATTCTTCCTTCTCCGGTTGAGTTTATTATCTGAGCAAGCTCCTCAGGGAGGATGAAACTTGTTTTTCTGTCTTTTCCGTGCCTTCTTGTTGTGGCAAATGACATAACTGTTCCGTCCAGAGCTTCTCTGAGGGTTTTAAATTCCTTTCTGTTTTCATAAATGTCAAAGGCGTGAAGGGCAAGAGTTTTAACCCTGTTCTCATCGTATATTTTGTCGGTAACAAGAGTAAGGTGCGTAATACCCATTGCCTTCATGGCTCTGCATGCACTGCCAATGTTTGCACCATCCTGTGTTTCAACAAGAACTATCTCAATTCTGTCAAGATTTGTTGTTTTATCTGTTTTTAACATGGCAGAGATTATAACAGATTATTGCCAGTGAGTCTCAACTGTTATATTATCTATTTTATGGAAAATAAATATCTTAAACAGATAAGAAACCTCCTTATTGTGCTTGCAGTCTTTGTTGTAGTGGCTTCCCTTAAGCTCACCGGTGAAGTTTCTGTTAAGATAGTTCTTGCCATTTTTCTGTTCTTCATGGTTTTTCCTGTTGCAACTGCGCTGGAAAAAGCAGGGTTACCTTCTTTCCTGTCCACGTTCTTTGCGGCGTTTATGATTCTTATCGTTCTTGCTGCTGCCGTCTGGTTCATATTTTATACAGTAGATATTCTTGTTAAGACGCTTCCTAATTATTATTCACGTCTTGATGAAATTGAGTCCCTGCTTCTGAAGTTTGTTTCCAGATGGGTGGAGCTGCCTGATGATTATTCACTGTTTGATAACCTGAGTATAGACTGGATGGGTGGTGTTCTCATGCCCGGACTCAGATCTCTTTCATCATCAGCCATCAGTATTGTCGGAGATGTGTCTGTCACCTTCCTCCTTACTGTTTTCCTTCTTCTTGAAAGATCAACCCTCATTTCAAAAATTATTCAGATAAGCAGACCGGACAAGCAGTCCAAGGTTGCCTCTGTACTGGACAGAATTGTAAAACAGGTTTCAAAGTATCTTGGACTTAAAACTGTAATCAGCGTGGCAACCGGTATTCTTTTTTACCTGACTGCAATGCTTGCAAAACTTGACTTTGCCATAATCTGGGGCGTTCTGGCCTTTGTTTTGAACTTCATTCCTACATTCGGAAGCATAATTATTTCCGTCATGGTAATCTTCATGGCTGTTTTGCAGTATGCCCCGGATTGGACACCTGTACTTATAGCAGCAATCGGAGCAGTTGGAACTCAGATGATTCTCGGTAATATTATTGACCCGCGTCTTCAGGGAAACAATATGAACCTCAGCCCGTTTATTATCCTTGTTTCTCTTTCAATTTTCGGCTACATATGGGGTGTGGTGGGAATGTTCCTTGCTGTTCCTCTTTTGAGCATTATTGAAATTATCTTTGCCAATATGGAAACAACAAAGGGAATAGCCATACTTCTTTCCAGTGGTTCTTCGTTTAAAAAACGGTATAAGACAAGGAGCAGGGATTCTATAGTCTCTTCATCAAATTACTCAGATGTTTTTATGCCGGGTGAAGACGTTTCTCCAAAAAACAAGAATCAGTAATTTCTGTTACTATATATAATAACGTTCTCTCTCATTTTTTGGCTTTCTACTTTTTCTAAAATTATCATATTTTTTGCTTGACGATTGACTTTTTATGAAGCATATTCACTCTAGAAACATAAGCTGGTCTGGAGGCTGCCTATGAGTTACGAGATGTCCCCTTTTGAGAAGGAGATGGAGCAGAAGCTCGTTGAAATGCAGGCCGTCATTAAGAGCAAGATAAGTAAGACCGATAATGATTTCCGTGATGTAGTGGGAGCTATGGGAATCAAGGACAGTATTGATCTTGCTACAGATGACATGGCTACTAAGAAGATGGAAGCTGTAAGTCAGATAGATGCAAATAGACTTAAAGCTGTAGAACAGGCACTTAGTCGTGTACGTAACGGAAAATACGGTTACTGTGCACAGTGCGGAAAAAAGATTCCCGAAGAAAGGCTCAGAGCCGTTCCGTATGCTCTTCTTTGCATGCACTGCAAAACAGAAGACGAGAAAAACAAAAAAAGATATTAATTAAGAAAGCTGCCGTGTTTTATTAAAGCATGGCAGTTTTTCTTTTATACGTGCTATACTTGGGCAAAAGGAGTTCCGTCTTGCACGTTCTTATTCTTTCAAACCTCATGTCCTATACCTACAACTTCCGTAAGGAACTGATCGATGCATTGGTCAGCAGGGGAGACTGCGTTACCGTAGTTTGTGAGGACGACGACAGTGATAAGAGAAAAGAGATAGAGAAAACATGCTCCTTTATAAATGTTCCTTTTAATGGTAAGGGAAAGAATCCACTTGAGGAGCTTAAGCTGATTAAGACCTATCGCGGGATAATCAGAAGGGCAAAACCCGATTTTGTTTTAAGCTTTACAATCAAGATGAACCTCTATGGCGGACTCTGCCTGAAAAATTCCGGTATTCCCTGGATTCCCATGATTACGGGTCTTGGAGAACTTGAGAAAGAAGGAAGGCTCAGAACCGTACTTCTTGCTCTTCACCGCCTTGTCATGCCTCATGCAAAGTGTGTCCTGTTCCAGAATGAAGATAATCTTAATTTCTTTAAGAAGAATAATATAAGGATTAATAAGGGCATAATTGTCCCCGGATCCGGAATTAATCTTTCAAAGTACGCTCTTCAGGAATATCCTCAGGGAAACAAGACTGTTTTTGCCTTTATAGGACGACTTACTGAGGCCAAGGGAATAAGAGAGTTCCTTGAAGCTGCCAAAAGGCTTGCAGGTGACAAGTTGTGCTTTGTAGCTGCCGGAAAATGTGATGATGAGTTTGCCCCTCTTGTTAACAGCCTGGTATCAGAAGGAAAACTTGATTATCTGGGAATGGTTGGAGACAGCAGGGAAGTTCTTAAAAAGTGCAGCTGCCTTGTTCTTCCGACCTATCACCCGGAAGGCATGAGTAATGTCCTTCTTGAGGCTTGCGCCACAGGGCGTCCTGCCATATGTACCGACCGCACCGGATGCCGTGAGATAATTAAGGACCAGGTTAACGGTCTGTACTGCAGGGAAAAGGATACAGATAACCTTTGCTCGGTAATTTCTGATTTTGTCAGCCTTGATTATGAAAGGCGGCGTGCAATGGGTCTTGCAGGACGTTCTCTCGTAGAGAAGTGCTTTGACCGTTCAATTATAGTTGAAACCTATCTTGAAAACATAAAATAACTTAGAAATCTTTCAATATCCACTATATTAAGTAGATTTAGTACTTTCCCTCCACTTGTATTAGTGCTAATATAATAAAAAATTATGCCTATACGGGCATTTGAAAAGAAAGTTCACCCGTCAAGCCGGAGATTTTATGAAAAAGTTTTTTACAGTTTTATTGATTGTTCTTGCAGTATGTTCTTCTGCATTTGGTGCAAAGTATCTTTCAGTTTCTGTTGATGATCCATGTTACAGAATCATAGAGAATGCTTCATACAGGGGGATTATAGAGAATCCAAGTTCTGTAAAACCGTATACATATACCCAGGTTAAAAATCTTCTTACAGAAATCAAAGTCTCGGGCCTCCTTAATTCTGAAGAAATTGGTGTTATAGATGCTACTCTTGCACGCCTTGCCTCAAGATACGGCGAAAGTGATACAAACTCATTTATGGACGTGCTTAAGAACGGCTACTATAAGTACGAAAAAGGGGATTCAAACCTCTACGCCGGTGTAACTTTTTCATCAAATAACAGAGTAGGTTACAAGGTTGATGACGGGAAAATACTTGATTCAAGAAACGTCTTTACCTTTGCTCTGAAAGGGGACCTTTTTAATGCTGTCTCTGTAAATGCAAATCTCGGTCTGGAAGTAATGAAGGTTAATACAGATGCCTATCTTTTCCATGACACTCCGTTCTTTGCCAGGGCAAACTACTGGGAACTCCCGCGTGATGATGCATGGGATATAAGCAGTGATTCACACATTATCTACGGCGTAGGTGCATATCCAGAGATTGCATCTTCTCTTCTTGACGGCAAGCTCAGCTTAAGATTCGGAACAGTTTCAAGAGACTGGGGTCCGGCTGACAACAACCTTGATCTTGCAAGCACAACAGCAGCCATGTCAGGTTTTGAGGTTAACGTAACTCCGTTTGACTGGTTTGAGTACTCTGTTCTCCACGCCTCAGCTGCGTCTCTTATGATGAAAACTTATGCCGGAATAGACTGGGCAGATGATGAAGGGTATCAGGAAGCTGAATATGACAATAATTTCAGCATCCACAGAATAGATCTTACCTTCGGCAATCTGGATATTGGCCTTTATGAAAGTAATATCTGGAGAAAGCGTTTTGAACTTGGCTATCTGGCTCCTTTCGGGATTGTACAGATTCTTCAGAACGAGACAGGTAATTATGACAACATGATCTTCGGTGCAGATGTTGCCTATACAGTAAAGGGTATGGGAAAGATTTATGCTGCAATCTCTGTAGATGAAATCAGTTCCATCAATATAAAGCATTTTATTACAGACCCAAGACATATCTTTGCCTTCCAGGCAGGTATTTCAGTTGACGGAAAGCTCGGAAACTTCAGTGTCCTTTCTTTCCAGGCAACATATATCCCGCCATTCTACGGCGCACATTATACAGTAGAATCTGACGTAAACCCGTGGGGTGATGTTGACTATGAGACAAGTTATGTCAGTGGCGGAAAGAATATTTTCTACCCGGTTGATCCCGATACAATTGAGCTGAAGATGGCCTATGATGTGGCTCTTAACAGGAAAATTGATCTTAATGTAACTCTCAGAGACCAGATGAGAAGCGCTCAGTATGCTGTAAATACAACTAACGGTACAGATATATTTACATCAATAAATTATGACCATGCTGAAGAATATGAGTATAAGAAGCCATGGAAGTACATCTGGAAGAACACTCTGATTGTTGATGCAGATGCTGATTATAAATTCAGTGGTATTCCTTTAACACTTACATTGGGAATTACCGGAAAGATAGAGTGGACCAGAGATTATACTATTGACAATCTTTATAGAGATGGTGATACAAGATTCAACGATGGCAAGTATAATCTTGGCAGCGTCACATTTGGAGACTGGAATACTCCAGAAGTGCTGGCTATGGCAAATATTGGAATAAAGGTGTATCTTTAAGACATGACAGCTAGAAGGACTGTGGCCGACCGCTTCGGCAGATTTCAGTTTGCAACTCGTTTGGTTTCTGATTCTCTGATGGTGCTGCTGGCCTGGTTTTCATCATATTATTTGAGATTCTTTGTGTTTCTTGATGGAGAGGGGGATGAGACATCAACCCTCCTTTTCTCTGTACTTTCACTTCTCGCTCTTATTGCCACCATCTTCTTTAACTATGTGTACAAGCTCTATGAGCCTAATATGACAAGTAACTGGAGAGTTGAGACCGGAGCACTGGTAAAGACAAGCGTATCTCTGTTTGTTACCTTTGTTATTTTCTATTACTTCTGTTTCAACCTTAAAATAAGCCGTGTTCATCTTGTTATGTTTGGAGGCATGTCTTTCTGCTTCCTTGATATTGGCAGATATATATGTAACTGCGTTTTTGCCTCCCACATTAAGGCAGGAGAGTTCAAGGCAAATGTTCTTCTTGTAGGAACTGGCAAGAATATAATTGATTACTATAATGCTACCCTTACTGCATCAGAAGCCGGAAGACTGAGAGTTGTAGCCCAGTATCTTGGAAATGATGTTAAGGGAATAAAGAGCATAAAAGCCAGGAATCTTGCAGATGCTGTAGCTAAGGCTAAGGCAGACGTTGTTGTTATTGCCTACGATGATGAGAATTCTGAGATGAAGGCGGAAATCAGAAAGGAAGCTCTTGAGCTCTTTGAGCAGCAGGTATACTTCCTCCCGGACCTTCCCAAGTCCTATGTCGGGACAACTATTTCTGACTTCCATTACATTCCTCTTCTTGAGGTTAACTGTCATGATTTCACATTTGGTAAGAGATTTATAAAGAGAACTTTTGATATTATTTCTTCCCTGTTTGGAATTATTCTTCTTTCACCTTTCTATATTGTTATTGCCATTCTCATAAAAATTACTTCAAAGGGACCGGTTCTCTTCAAACAGGAGCGTGTAACACGTGACGGTGCTGTTTTCAATATGCTTAAGTTCCGCAGCATGAGAATTGATATGCCGGAGCAGGGTGGAGCACACTGGACAGAAGAAAACGATCCGAGAATAACAAAGGTTGGAAGAATTCTCAGAAAGACAAGTCTTGATGAGATTCCTCAGTTCTTCAACGTACTTATGGGAACCATGAGCCTTATAGGTCCGAGACCCGAAAGACCGGAACTTGTTGAACAGTTTGAGAAAGAAATACCAGGATACAATATGAGACACAGAGTTAAGGCCGGAATTTCAGGCTGGGCTCAGGTTAATGGTTTCAGGGGAAACACATCACTTGAAAAAAGGATTGACTTTGATCTTTACTATATTAGAAACTGGACTCCCTGGCTTGATATCAAGATTGTAGTCCTGACTTTCGTAAAGGGTTTTGTCAATAAAAATGCATATTAAAAGAATTGTTATATTACTGTTTGTACTTGTATTTGCTGTATTCCCGGCATTCTGTCTCAACTCACTGAGGGAAGCTCTTCCCGGTCTGTCTGAAGAAGAAATTCAGAGTCTTCTTAATGGAGAAACCATTAAGGCATACACTGTTAAAGGTGATAAGACTGCAGTCTTAGCTGCTGCAAACTCAATTGCTTACAACATGGCTTCTGATACTCAGGATCTGGATTACGCCTTCTCTGAGGCTCTTGTTTCATTTGTTCCTTATAATGATGAGTTTAAGAGCATGACAGAGGACGAGATTTATCTTGAGCTCTTTAACACCATGCAAAAAATTTCAACAGTTGTTGGAATTACATACAGATCACACAGTTCAGGCGGAGAGGAAGAGGTACTCTTTACAGATGCTTACATGCTCTCCTCTTCAAACAAGAAAAACAGAATAGATGATCCTGTATATGACAGCGTTCCAAACCGCACATCTTCATATGCATATCTTAAGGACAACCGCTTTGGCGGAAATGTCTACAAGATTGAGTATTATGCATATGGAAATGAAATCTTCCTGGAAATAACAAACACCAAAACCATGAAGTATATGGGTTTCTCTTGTGTTGCTGCAAATGCCCTTCATATGTATGTTGATGCAGTTATGACAGAAGAGGGAGTTGTTGTTTACGGTCTTGCTGTTGTTTATAACCAGAAGCCTACAGTAAATGTTCTTGTCACATCTGTTGACCTTCCGTCAGCATTTATGAAGAGACTTACATCCCTTAAGGACTGGTTTATAGAATCTGTTATCTGATTATTATGCTTCCGTCGTAATCAAGGTCAACAGTAGGATTACACCTTTTGATTCTTCTCGTTTTTACAAACTCACTGAGACTCATTCTGTCCAGCAGTGACAGATCTTCCGGAGTGTATGAAAGTTCAAGCGTTACGCTTTCTCCGCAGTCTCTGACATAACACAGGCCCTGATGAAGTTCCATAAAACTCTTGATTGCCGGGATGAGTTTGTTGTTGCTGGTCTTTTCAAACAGAGAGGTGACAAAATCATCCTGAAGGATCCATATATCCTCTTCCTCGCTCCTTCCCGTCTGTTTCATCCACTTTGAGAAAAGAGAGAAGAGATTACAGGCACTGATATTGAGAGTTTCAAGAATGCAGTGAATCCACATATCTGATTCTCCCTTTGTGTAGAAGAGGTCCATGGCATGGGCAAGCTCTTTTGCAGATTCTATATCGTCCTCACTGAAGGTGGGAGAGCTTACAAGATTACGCATAACACTGTTATCCGTTACAAGAGAGAACTCTGCCTGTCTTTCATTAAGTTCCGTACCGGGCAGCAGGGAGAGAATGAAGCAGTCTATATTACTCGGCTGAAGGGAAACTGCAAAATCCACTGTGGAGCGGAATCTCTTAAGATTATCCCCCGGAAGTCCGATTATTATATCAAGGCCAAAGGCAACTCCTTCCTTTGAAAGCAATCTCATGTTTTTCTCAAACAGCTGTCTGTCAAACATTCTGTTTATGTTCTTAAGAACCTCAGGTTCTGAACTCTGAAGGCCGATTTGAACCGAGCAGTTGAGTTTTGCAAGAAGAGAGGCCAGCTCCTGATCTATCAGTTCAGCCCTTATCTCAAAGGTAAAATGAATGTCCTGTGGGGCATTCTCTATCAGGAAAGTAAGAATCTCCTTGGCCCTGTTCATATCAAGATTGAATGTCGGGTCAAGAACAAAGATTTTGTTGATATCAAATTTAAGCAGATAAAAAAGCTCTTTTTTAATTCTTTCCAGGGGGAAGTTTCTGACCTTCCTGTTTCCGCGGCTTTCAAAGCAGAAGGCACAGGCGAAAGGACAGCCACGGGTCATTTCCCATAAAACTGAATCTGTCTGCCTGAGCTGATTATCAGCTTGTCCGGTTAAAAATACACTTTCAAGTTTATCCAGATCAGGCAGCTCGGCCTGAACGGTTTCCCTGACTATGTTGCCCTCAAAGGCCTGCTGAAGAAGTTTGACTGTTGTAACTTCTCCTTCGCCGGTTACTGCAAAACTCAGGTAAGAAGGAAAGTCTGTTCTGTAGACTGAAGCCTGCGGGCCACCGGCAAAGATTATTATTTTGCTGTTAAGGCTGTGCAGTTCTTCTGCAAAGCTTTTCATCCACTCGTAGTTCCAGATATAAACGGAAAGACCTACGGCATCCGGATTTCTGTCTGCACACAGTCTTGCCTGTTCCTGAGGGTTGTAGGTTACGTAGTTCTCATAAACTGCGGCCTTAACTTTAAATGAGTCAAATTTGTGTGTATTTATGGCTGTTTTGATACAGAGAGCTCCAAGAGGAAAACTCATGGTACTGTTTTCTGCAGCACATGAATGAATTTCTATAAATTTTTCTTCTTCGTTTCTTTGAGCTTCTGCCATAACTTGAGTTTCTCACATTGGCAGGGTTTGTTCAATTGTGTAGAATTAAACCATGGCTGTAAAAATCATTTGTTGCGATATTGACGGAACTCTTGTTACAGATGACAAGAGAATCACAGACGAAAACAGGCTCTGGATAAAGAAGGCAGTGGAGGAAAAGGGCGTAAAGTTTGTCCTGGTCTCGGGCCGTCTTCTT
Source organism: Sphaerochaetaceae bacterium (assembly GCA_024699225.1). Classification (GTDB taxonomy): domain Bacteria; phylum Spirochaetota; class Spirochaetia; order Sphaerochaetales; family Sphaerochaetaceae; genus UBA1265. The sequence goes on along the minus strand of JAILPZ010000009.1, from coordinate 45,843 downwards.
CCTGCAATCAGAATGGTCTATGAGGATCTTGGAATAACAGGACCTGTTTCAGGTTTTAACGGGTGTGCCCTGTATGACGAAAACGACAGGGTTGTCATGGAGCACAGAATGAGCTCTGAAAACCTCAGGATTATAATTGATACTGCAAGAAAATGCTCCATGGACCTTATTCTCTTTGACGGAACTTCATGGTGTATGGAGAAGAGGGAAGGCTTTACCTATACCCAGAAGAGAGAGCTGTACCGCAGAGAGTGTGAGCTTGTAGACTTTGACAGCTTCTGTGAAACAAGAAAAACCAACAAAGTAGTTACAATGGCAAAGAACAAAAAAGAACTCTGGAACTTTGTAGATGCTCTGTTTGAGGCCGGTCTTAATGAAGAGAGAGTTTCATTCTATCCCGGAGCAAACTTCCTTGAGATTATGGAAGGAGGCTTTACAAAGGGTACTTCAGTTAAGGATTTAAGTGAGTATTACAAGGTGCCTCTTTCAGAGATCATGGCAATAGGGGACGACTATAATGACATACCCATGCTTGAGATAGCAGGAGTATCTGTTGCAGTTGCAAATGCAGTACCTGAGGCCATCTCTGCAGCCAGGTATACTACAGCCTCCAATAACGACAGCGGCGTAGCAAAAGCAATTGCCAAGTTTGTCTTCGGTCTTTATAATTAGCTCTGTTATTTCGGGCGCTTAACTCAGCGGGAGAGTGCTACCTTCACACGGTAGAAGTCGCCAGTTCAATCCTGGCAGCGCCTATATGAGTTTTTCATCCGACCTTATTGAACTTACACGTACATTCTCAGATGAATGTTCGGCCCTTGAACTCTCATTTGACGGTTATATCTATAATCCACTTTCCTATGCCTGGGATAACCACAGACTTTTCCTGGAAAAATATGTAAAAAGCACAGCTTCAGTTCTGTTTCTCGGTATGAATCCGGGCCCATATGGCATGATGCAGAACGGAGTTCCTTTCGGGGAAGTTGAGACTGTAAGGGACTATCTAAAATGTACGGCTAAAATCGGAAAGCCTGAAAGAGAGCATCCGGGCCGCCCTGTTTTAGGTCTTGACTGTCCAAAAAGTGAGGTCAGCGGCAAAAGGCTCTGGGGTCTGTTTAAAAGCGCCTATCCCTGTGCCTCGGATTTTGCAGATACTTACTGTGTTTTCAACTACTGTCCTCTTGGATTTCTGCTTCCGACCCCAACAGCCAAAAATGCTACACCGGATCTGTTACCGGCCTCTGAAAGAAAACGCCTGGAAGAACTCTGTGACAGATACCTTGAGAATGTAATAAACCTTGTAAATCCGTCCTACCTCATTGGTGTGGGAAAGTACGCTGAGAAGAGAATACTTTCAAATCCTGCCTCTGAAGGAAGAACTGTTTCTTCAATTATTCACCCCAGTCCGGGAAATCCTCAGGCTAACAGGGGATGGCAGGAAAAGACAGAAGAAAAACTGAGGAGCCTTGGTATATGGAAGTGACGCTTAAAGCTTATCCTAAGGTCAATATAGGTCTCTATGTGGGAAAGAAGAGAGAAGACGGCTACCATGAAATTTCTTCTCTTTTCCAGAAAGTAAAGAACATGCATGACACTGTAAAAGTCTCTGTTAGTTCTTCTTCTGTTGTATCTGTTTCTGTAACAGGTCTTGACTCCTATGTTGAAGAGAAAAAGTCCACAGTCTACAAGGCAGCTGTATCCTTTCTTGAATACTGCAATCTTACAGGATCTGTTTCAATCTCAGTTGAAAAGCACATTCCGGCCAAGGCAGGCCTTGGCGGCGGTTCGTCAGATGCAGCTTCGGTAATACTTGCACTTGATAAAATCTTTGAAACCTCTCTTTCAGTTTCCAGCCTCAGTGAAATAGCTCTTAAGGTTGGAAGTGATGTGCCGTTTTTTGTTTACGGTTGTACCTTGGCCTATGTTACAGGGCGCGGTGAGATAGTTAAGCCTCTGAAGGAGAGAAAAGACCTCAGGTTTGAGATAACCATTCCTGAGGGAAGCGGAGTAAGTACAGCCTATGCTTACTCTGTTCTGGATAAGAGAACCGACTTGCCTTCACTGCCTTCCTGTGAGGAGCTTTACTCCATGTATCTCTCTCCTTTTGAGAAGTGGAGCTTTAAAAATGACTTTGAGATTATCAACGACATGAGCGGCTGTTCAGAAGGTCTGTTTTTAAGCGGAAGCGGAAGTGCCAGATACTCAGTACAAGTTGACTAAATCGGGCTTTGAACCGTACTATTATCTACAGTTTGGGGAATGGTCCAACGGTTAAGACATCGGGTTTTGGCTCCGACGATGGTAGTTCGACTCTACCTTCCCCAGTTTTTTATAAACATGGCAAACTTGACTTTTGTAAGGCAACTTTGCTATAGTCATTTTGATTTCAATGGTAGTTCCTTACAGGAACGAGAGTAGGAGGAAAATAATGGTAACAGTAAAAGCTACACTCAGAACAGAAGATTTCGGTTCAGCCGGATCAAGAAGACTTGTCCGCAAGGGTTTTGTTCCTGCAGAAATGTACGGAAAAGACGGAAACCTTCATGTTTATCTGAACGCTCATGACTTTGATCTTCAGCTCAGAAAACTCGCTGAAGGTATGAAGTGTGAAGTAGAACTTGACGGAAAGACCTACAACTGCATCTTCAAAGAGCTCCAGGAAAATGTCATGACAGGAACTCTTATCCACGCAGACTTCCAGATTGTATGAGGTTTGTAATCGGATTGGGAAATCCGGGTACAAAATATGCTCATACTCGGCATAATGCCGGATTTGATGCAACTGACAGACTTGCAGCGTTTTTTCAGGTAACTCTGAAAAAGCGCTGTTTGCGTTTATACCGCCGTGCAACTGTTCCCGGAGGGCTTATAGTTCAGCCACTTACCTATATGAACAAAAGTGGTAATATAATTAAATATCTCAGAATTAAAGATGCCTCTTCAGTTGCCGTTATCTGTGACAACATGGACCTTGCCGTAGGAGGACTTAGAATCAGACGCGGTGGAGGCTCCAGCGGCCAGAAAGGCTTAAACAGTATTTCAGAAGCTCTTGGAAGTCCTGATTTCATAAGAATATATGTAGGAGTGGGAAGACCTGAGGAAGGTGTGGATGTAGTAGACCACGTCCTGCAGGTTGAAAAGGATGAGAGAAAAGCTGAGCTTTATAATCAGGCTCTCGATTTAGCCATGAAAGCTTCAGTGAAATTTCTTGAGGGTTCTGATGTGGAGGAACTGCAGCGTGAATTTAACAGAAAGGGCGTTCTCTGACACGGTTACGCTTCTAACTGATTTTAAAAAGCCTCTGAATCTTGTTGTTGCTTTCTCTGGCGGCTGTGATTCGCTTGCACTTCTTATTCTTTGTGTTAAAACCCTTGGTAAGGAACATGTGCACCCTCTTTATGTTAACCACAGACTCAGAACTGATTCTGAACTTGAAGGGGAGATTACTCTTAATAAGGAAAACTGCAGGAAACTCGGTTTAAAGCTGAGTGTGGCAGATTTGCAAAAGAACACTGTCTCTTCTCTGGCTTCCCGGAGAAAAGGCGGCTTGGAGGATGCTGCAAGAAGCTTAAGATATGCAGAACTTGAAGATTTCAGACTTAAAACAGGTTCTGATTTTATAGCTACAGCTCATCATAAGGATGATCAGATTGAAACTGTTCTCATGAAGATAATGAGAAAGGCACCTCTCCCGTCACTCAGGGGAATCAGCGAGAAAAACGGCGTTATTATCAGGCCTCTTCTTGATTATTCAAGGGATTGCCTGGAAGACTATGTTGCTTCTCAGGGTTTCTCATGGAGTACTGACAGTACAAATGCACTGCCGGATTATGAACGCAACGACATACGCTTAAATGTTATTCCTTCCCTTAAGACGGTGATGGAGGACTACGGCAAACGCATCCTTTCAATCCGCGACCGTGCCGTAAATCTCTGCATGGCCATGTCAGGCGGAAGTACCGGTAACGTAATTGAGATCAGTAGTTTTAATAAAATGAATGATCTTCAGAAGACACTGGAACTGTACCGCTGCTGGGACCATGTTTTTGGCTATAAGAGCATGCCGCAGACACTCTGCTCAAGAATTATAAAAACAGTATCTCTGGGGAAGAGCGGAAGAATAAGTGCAAATGGAGCGCATGTAAGTATCACAGACTCCTTAATCATTATTTCAGATGCTTCTGAAGATCTGCTGTTTAACAGTTTCTGTAAGCCGCTTGTCCCGGGAGAAAAGACCATCCTTCCCTCCGGTATGATTTGTGAACTTTCAAAATCCGGGAGCAGTACAGACATAAGACTGCCGTCAGAGGGTTCTTTCAGCGTAAGATTTGTAAAAGTCGGGGATGATATAATTCTTAAAGAGGGTAGGAAAACAGTTTTGAAACTGCTTCAGGACATGAAAATCCCGTCAGCCCTAAGGTCCCGTGTTCCCCTTATCTGTGATAGCTTCGGTGTATGTGCAGTAGCTGCAGAAATCTTTGGCGGCAGGAACCGTGTGGCCCTCAGATATCTTAATGCTGAGCATACACTTTATTTTAAGTTTGGCGTTTGACTTGTCTAGTTAGTTTAAAATAGGTATATTTTTTCAAAGAGGTTATATAAATGGACGATGAAATCAAAAAAGATGATCAGATAAATAACGAAGAAACCCCTAAAGAAAAACCTGAAAAGAAGGCTCCTAAAGGTGATGATTACTGGCATCCGCGTGATGCTTCTCTTGAGCCTGGTAAGGGAAATGATAATAAGGAAGGCAAAAACAATAACAGCCAGAACCCCAATTCCGGAAACAACGGCGGTTTTTCACCGTTTGGTTCTCATAAGAACAGAATAGGTCTTGCAGTATTTGCAGCCATTCTTCTTATGTTCATGTTCACAATTTTCTCATCAAGAAATACAAGCATTGAAGTTAACTATACTACATTCAAGAACGCAGTTGAGAACGGCACAATTGAAAGCGTAGACATTAAGGCTGATTCAACAGTTTATTTTGTTGCAAACGGAAACGAATACTACACAAGAATTCCCATGCAGGACAGTAACCTGCTTCCTTTCCTCGAGGAAAACGAAGTAACTATCAGCAGCAGTGAGCAGGAAATATCCATTCTTGCCATCCTTCTTGAACTTCTGCCGTGGATCTTCATTATCGGATTCTATGTCATGCTCATGAAGAGCGCCTCCGGCAATGGCCAGCTCATGCAGTTCGGAAAGAGCCATGCAAAGCAGTTCACGGACAAGGATGTCAAAATCAAGTTCAAGGATGTTGCAGGCCAGAAGGAAGCAAAGTACGAGCTTGAAGAGGTTGTTGAGTTCTTGAAGAACCCTAAGCGCTTTAATGAAATTGGTGCAAGAATTCCTCGCGGTGTCCTGCTTGTAGGTCCTCCGGGAACAGGTAAGACCCTTATTGCAAAGGCAGTTGCCGGTGAAGCCGGTGTATCTTTCTTCCATACTTCAGGATCTGATTTTGTTGAGATGTTTGTAGGTATGGGTGCTGCAAGAGTCAGAGACCTCTTTGACCAGGGCAGAAAGCATTCACCGTGTATCCTGTTTATAGACGAAATTGACGCAGTCGGAAGGTCCAGAGGAAGCGGACTTGGCGGCGGACATGATGAAAGAGAGCAGACACTTAACCAGATTCTGGTTGAGATGGATGGTTTTGATACAACATCCGGCGTTATTGTTATTGCTGCCACCAACAGAGCAGACGTACTTGATCCGGCACTTCTCAGACCGGGACGTTTTGACAGACAGGTTGCCATTACCCTTCCTGATATTCAGGAAAGAGAAGATATTCTTAAGATTCATGCAGCAAAGGTTAAGCTCGACAGCAGTGTTGATCTGAGAAGAATTGCACGTGCAACTCCGGGCGCCAGCGGTGCAGATCTTGCAAACCTTGTTAATGAAGCAGCTCTCTTTGCTACAAGAGAAAAGAGAAAGACTGTTGTCATGCAGGACTTTGAGCAGGCCAGAGACAAGATGGTTCTCGGTGTTGCCAAGAAGAGCCATGTCATGAAGGACGAGGATAAGAAAATGACTGCCTATCACGAGGCAGGCCATGCTCTTCTGTACTACTATCTGCCGGACATTGACCCGCTGTATAAGGTAACTATCATCCCGCACGGAAATGCAGGCGGTGTAACGATGGGACTGCCTGAGGATGATGTTAACTACTACAAGAAGAGTACACTTCTCAGCCACATTACCATGGCAATGGGTGGCTATGTTGCAGAAGAAATTATCGGCGGCCAGACCTCAACAGGACCGAGCTCAGATATCAAGCAGGGAACAGAGATTGCAAGACGTATGGTAACAGAGTGGGGTATGAGTGACCTTGGCTTCATTTCTCTCGGAAGTGAAGGTGAGCCGCTCTTCCTTGGCCGTGAGATTGCAACTCACAAGGATTTCTCAGAGTACACAGCAGAGAAAATTGACAAGGAGATTCAGAAGATCCTCAAATCCTGTCTTGAAAATGCCAGAAAGCTCCTTAACGAACATAAGGATCAGCTTGATAAGCTTGCACAGGAGCTTATGGTCAAGGAAACTCTTGACGATTCTGAGGTTCGTGAACTTCTTGGTTTTGAGGCCATTGGTCCAAAGAACACTGACTTAACAGATTAAGGTTGGAGTATGGTTGACTCTGCTCATAAAAGAAATTTCTGCATTATTGCACATATAGACCACGGTAAGAGTACACTTGCTGACAGATTTATAGAGAAGGCAAGTCTGGTAACTTCCCGTGGTCCTGCGCAGTCTCAGATCCTTGATAACATGGATATTGAGCGTGAACGCGGAATTACAATAAAAAGTCAGGCTGTTACCGTTCCGTATACAGCCAGAAACGGAGAGCTCTACGAGCTTAATCTTGTAGATACTCCGGGTCACGTAGATTTCTCATACGAAGTATCAAGGGCAATTTCCTCATGTGAGGGTGCCCTTTTGCTTATTGATGCATCACAGGGTGTTGAAGCCCAGACTCTGGCCAATCTTTACATGGCCATAGAGCACGGACTGGAGATTATTCCCGTAATAAACAAGATTGACCTTGCCAGTGCTGATATTCCCTCATGCATGCACCAGATTGACAACGACCTTGGACTTGATTCTTCCATGGCCGTTCAGGTCAGTGCCAAGACAGGTCTTGGTGTTGATAATCTCTATGAGGCTATAGTAGACCTCATTCCGCCTCCGGCGGGAAAAGCAGAAGACCCGCTTAAGGCCCTTATTTTTGACAGCCATTACGACCCGTACCGCGGTGTTATAGTTCATTTCCGTCTCTTTGAAGGAACTGTTTCCGAGGGACAGGAAATAATGTTCATGAACAGCAAGGCTGTCTACAAGGTTGAGGAAGTTGGTATTTTCCAGCTTGATTTAATCAGAACAAAAACTCTTGAGGCCGGAGATGTAGGCTACTTCATAGCCGGAATCAAAACTATCAGTGATATCAGAGTCGGTGATACAGTAACCCTTGCATCCCATCCTGCAACTTCTCCCTGTGAGGGCTTTAAAGAAGTAAAACCTGTAGTTTTCTCATCAATCTATCCCGTTGATTCAAATGATTATGAGGAACTGCTCTCCGCCATAGAGAAACTTAAGCTCAATGACGCTTCACTTGTATATGAGAAGGACAGCAGTGCCGCCCTTGGTCAGGGTTTCAGATGCGGTTTTCTCGGTCTTCTGCACCTCGAGGTTGTTCAGGAGAGAATTGAAAGGGAGTTTGACCTTTCAATAGTCTTTACATCTCCATCCGTAAGATACTTTATTCACATGAAGAACGGAGAAGAGCTGTATGTGGATAATCCTATGGACTATCCGGATCCCATGAGAATAAATTACGTTGAGGAGCCGTACATAAGGGCAAGTATCATAGCTCCTGCTACCTACCTTGGCGTTATTATCAGTCTCTGTCTTGAAAAGCGCGGTGTACAGACTTCTCTGACATATATTGACGAAAAACGAGTAGAGCTTATCTACGACATGCCTTTAAGTGAGGTTCTCTTTGAGTTCTACGACAGATTAAAATCCATATCCAGAGGATATGCCTCTTTTGACTATGAGGTGACAGGATACAAGAAAACAGACCTTGTCCGTATGGAGATTCTTGTAAACGGAGAACCTGTGGATGCACTGAGCCAGCTTGTCTTCAGACAGGGTGCTGTTCAGCGCGGAAGACAGATTTGTGAGAGGCTTCAGACCGAAATTCCCCGTCAGCAGTTTAAAATTCCTATCCAAGCCGCAATAGGTGGTAATATAATTGCACGTGAGACAATTAATGCTTACAGAAAAGATGTTACCGCCAAGTGTTATGGTGGAGACATTACCCGTAAGCGAAAACTTCTTGAAAAACAGAAAGAAGGAAAGAAGCGCATGAAGCTTGTCGGAAATGTCGAAATCCCTCAGCGTGCCTTCCTTGCTGTGCTCAAGAGCAATGACGAGGAAAGATAATGGAAAAAATTGCCGAGTACACATTCAGAAACGGTTCTTATTCATTTTCAATTCTTAACCTCGGTGCCCACATTTCATCTCTTTGTGTTCCGGACAGAAACGGCAAGGTTGAAAATGTAGTTTTGACCTATCCGAACTGGAAGAATGATCCTCAGAAACTCCTTGAAGGCAAGGGCTTTTTAAATTTTGTAGTAGGACGCTTTGCCAACAGAATCAGCGGACCTTCTTTTAAAATCGGGGATAAAACATACAGTTTCGAGCCCAATAAAGGAGATGTAATGTGCCACTGCGGCAAGAACAGCTTTATCCATAAATTCTGGGAAGTGAGAAAGATTGACAACGGCTTTCTCTGCCACCTGCGTGTAAATGAAGCAGATGACGGCTTTCCCGGCACCATGGATACCTGGGTTAAGTACACCATGACAAGCGGTGGAAACTTTACCATTCATTACAAGGTCCTCTGTTCTGAGGACTGTCCCGTAAATCTTACAAACCATGCTTATTTCAACCTCAGCGGAGACTTCAGTAAGGATATTCTGAGGGAAAAGGCTGTTTTTGATTCAGATTCCATGGCAGTCCTTGATGAAAGAAAGGTTCCTACCGGAGCCCTTATGAATACTGCAGGCACTTGTTTTGATTTTTCAACTGAACACGAGATAGGTCTTAACATAGAAGAGGCCGGAGGCTACGACCATCCGTATACTGTAAGAAGAGATGGCGGAAAGAGCCGCGGCTACACACACTTTGCAAGAATAACTGACCCTGACAGCGGAAGAGTCATGGACTGCTACACTGACCTTCCTTCATTTCAGTTCTATACTTCAAACACTCTTGCAAAATCAGAGCTGGGCTACAGCAACTACCAGGCTCTCTGTCTTGAAACACAGTTTTATCCTGACACACCCAATATAGAAAGCTTTCCGTCCTGTACGGTAAAGGGTGGCCAGATTTTTGAAAGTTCTACAACATACAGTTTCTCAACTGATTCTGAAAGGGGATGAAAACAATGGAAGTCAAGATTATTGGTATTACAGGCGGAACCGGAAGCGGAAAATCAACAGTTGTACGCAAAATCGGAGAAGTATGCCCGGACTTTGTAATTATTGAGCAGGATAACTACTACCGCAGTGCAGCTTTTGTAAACAACTCCAATATCACGGCAGTAAACTTTGACAGACCGGATGCCTTTGAAACTGAGCTTCTTATCTCTCAGCTCCAGGACCTTAAAAACGGTAAGGCTATTGAAATGCCTCAGTATGACTTTGTAAGACATTCACGAAAAGCTGAGACTGTGCATGTTGAACCGGCCCCGCTAATTATTCTTGACGGCCTTATGGTTCTTCATGACCCTGAGATCAGAAAACTTCTTGATCTTAAGATCTTTGTAGATACTCCTGCTGACATAAGATTCATAAGACGACTTCAGAGAGACATAAAGGAAAGAGGAAGAACCATGGAATCTGTTATTAAGCAGTACCTTGAGGTTGTAAGGCCCGGCCATATGGAGTTTATTGAGCCCACAAAGGACTATGCTGATCTGATTATTCCTGAAGGCGGTTACAATGAAAAGGCCATGTCGGTTCTCATTTCCTTTGTAACCCACATAAACGGTTAGTTTTTGTCTTTTCTGAAATAGTGACGTCTGTATATGGTATAGGGTTCTTTCAGGGCTTTGAATGTAAAGTATTTGGGAACCTCGTCAGGACCACCCATAAACAGTCTGTTGCACCTTAATATTCTTGCAAGTCCGAGAATTGTACCTTTAAGTATTCCGTGTTCTATTACTGATTTTTCAAAGTAGGAAGAGCATGAAGGGGTATAGATACAGTTCCCGCCCAGGGCAGGGGAGATGTGTTTTTTATAAAAACGTACCGGAAAAAGGTAAACCCTCTTTACAAGACCTATCTTCATGGGTTAAAAATACATGCCGAAAGTAAATCTTTCAAGTCTTTGCATTTGATGGTGTTTGACTTTCACAGCTCAATTGGTATATATTATCTCAGTTATTGAGATTCTTTTGGAGGAATAATATGGCAGGAGCCGTTTCAAAGAACGCCAAGCGTGGCGGAGAGAAGGTCCTTACAAGCCGCTGGGGTGGTCAGATTAAGACTAAGTCTGTTTTTGAGAATGGTAAGCTTCACCATCTTGCATATTGCACAAAGACAGGCAATACAGCCCGCAAGCCGAAGGATTTAATGTAATTCATAACAGAAGGCCCGTATTAATACGGGTTTTTTGTTTTTAAGGGCATTTCTCCAGTTTCTTATTTTTTTCAGATTCTAATTATTTTTTGTAATTTTATTGCCCTTACCTTGTTATACTATATGTGGCACTGAATTGTGTCCAAAATGATAACAATAATTTGGGAGGAAAATACGTGAAGCATTTTTCAAAGATTATTTTACTGGCAGCAGTTCTTCTTGCTGCAGTCAGCTGCTCAGTTGCTTCTGTAGATACAGGAGATGTTAAAGAGGTTACAGTTCCTGTAGCCATGATTGAAGCTGTTGAAGAACCAGTTGTTGAAGAACCGGTTGTTGAAGAACCGGTTGTTGAAGAACCTGCAGCAGTAGTATGGGAAAAGCAGCTTGGTGATGGTTTCGTTGTATTTGCAATTTATGATGGTGTTACATATGTAACAGTTCCTGCATCTGTTACTGCGGAAGATGTTAACGCTTTTGCTGCTGCTTTATTTAATGATTATGGTGCAATCCTTGATGGAGTTACCTATGGACCGTCAGAGAATGCAGACTATGAGATAAAGGGTCTTTCCAAGGAGGATGCAATTCTCGCTACAGAGATCCTTGATATGTATCTTGACCATTATGTAGCTGTTGCAGCCGGTGCTGAAGATGTTCAGAACACAAAGATTACCTTTGATGAGGACGGAGCTCTTGTTTACACAGTATCAGTCAACGGACAGGAACTTGAGTTTAAGTTCTACAAGGGTGGAGCCTATATCAGTTATCCTGAGACAGTTTCTGTTGAAAGTCTTCTTGCTGTAAGAGAAGCTCTTCTTGCTTCATACCCCAGCTATCTTGAAGGAACAACAGTTGAACTTGTTGAGGATGGTCTTCTTAGTGTTACATATCCTGAGACAGTAACTTATGCTGAAGTTGTATCTTTCCTTTCAGCTTCAAGCTCAGATGTGGATGCTCTTGCCCAGTATGTTCCGGCAGCAGAAGAGAAGGAAGTTGTTAAAACTGCTGTAGAAACTGCTGTAGAGACAGTTAAGGAAACAGCAGAAAAGGCTGTTGAGGCAACAAAGGAAGTTGCTCAGAAGGCTGCAGAAACAGTTGCTGAGAAATCTTCTGAAGTTGTTGAAAAGGCCAAGGAAGTTGTTTCTTCAATCGAGCTTCCTGAAGAAGTTGAAGCCAAGAAGTCAAGTGCCGGTACAGTTATCCTTATTATCATAATTGTACTGCTCGTAGCAGCCTGTGCTTACTACTTCCTTGTTTACAGAAAGAAGAAATAAGTAATAATCAGATTGGGGTCTGTCCTGTAGGCAGACCTCTTTCTGCTTTTTCCCAACAGGAGTCTATAATGAAACGCTATTCTGTTATTTCCGTTTTTTTGCTTGTTCTCATAATCCTTGCAGGCTGCTCAACAGTTGCCGTCAAAGAGGCCGAGGTTGTACCTGTTGAGGTTGCAGAACCAGCTGCAACAGAACCGGTGGCAGTAGAAAGTGAGGAAAAGGAAGTTTACGAGTGGTCCCATGATTTTAACGGAAGTTCATTTAAGATTTCTGCAGAAGAAGGGAATGCGGTAATTTCTTATCCGTCAGCATTTTCTGCCGAAAGTGTAAAAGCCTTAATATCTTTAATAAGCTCTGACTACAGTATCCTTCAGAATGCTGAATTCAACTATGAAACAGAAGGTTCTGTAACAGTTACAGGTCTGTCTCTTGAAGATGTTAAAGATTTTACATTATTCATTGATTATCAGCTTGAAGACTATGTAAAACAGTATTCAGATCCTTCATATGTTCCTTTAACAAAGCTGACTGTCTCTGACTCTTCAGTAACATATGACGTTAATACGGAATACGGAGTACTCTCAGCTGTTTTCACAGATGAGAATCTTACAGTATCTTTCCCGCATGATTTCACGGATGAAGAAATTCAGAGTGTAAAGAATTATCTTTCTGATAATTTCTCCGTTGTCCTTGATGAGAATAATTCCTGCTCTTTTACAGAGAGTCCCGCTCTTTCAGATATTCTTGTAATGGCAAAGGCTGCAGAGAACGCAGTAGCAGAGTTTGCTGCTTCTTTATCTGTAGTTCCTGAGGTTGCTGTTAAGCAGACAGAAGAGGTTGTCCCTGAGGTTCCTTCAGTTCCTCTTGCTGAGGCTGTTTCAAAGGCTCTGGAATCTGCAGAACAAACTGCAGAGGTGAGAAAAGAAGAAGTTCAGGGAACATGGATTACTGCAAATCCTCTGATTGTAATCTTAGGTGTTGTAGGTCTGTGTATTCTTCTTGGAATTCTTTATTACTTTACTGTACACAAACCAAAGATTAAGAAGAAAAAGTAAAACTTACAGGCAGTGCTTCGGCACTGCTTTTTTTAGCTGTTTCTGTCGGATACTCTGTGGCTGTACTTCTGTTTTGCCTGAGCTATACTTAAAAGCTGTCTGAATTCCTGTCCCTTCATCTCAAAGAACATGAATTTCTTTCCTTCAAGTTCAATACTCAGTACAGTCGGTTTTGTCAAAGCTTTAAAAGGGTTGGCACGATGGACTTTTTCTATTTTTCCTTCGGCAAACTCAATTGCCTCTGACTTGAGCACAAAATCCGTATACAGCACATCCAGAGAAGTGAAGCTGTCTTCAAAGTCCTCATTCCATACATGGAATGTAACATCCGTAAGGCAGAGGAGGGCTCCGTCCTGTTTTAAATGGCCACGGCTGTCGGCATAAAATGTGCACCATTTACTCCAGGAAATCTTCTTTCCGTAGCGTTTTTCAAGTTCTTCAGTAAGTTTTTTTTCATCAGACATAACATTTAATTATCTTTTTTATTGAGACTCTTCTGTCAAGAAATAAATCCGTGAAAAAATAATTTTACATGTAAATACTGTTGCTATATGATATTACAGTACACTACTAAAAAAGGAGAATTATATGGTAGTAAACACAAGTGCTCTTATAATCGTAATTGGCTACCTTGCAGGTATGCTGATTGTCGGTTATGTAGTCGGTAAGCTTAAAATTAAAGGCGCTGAAGACTACATGCTTGCCGGAAGAAGAATGGGCGTCTTTATGGTTGCATTCTCTCTTTCTGCAAATAACATTGGTGGAGGCTGTACAACAGGTCTTGCCCAGAAGGCTTTCGGTTCCTGGGGAATGAGTGCAATGTGGTATGTCCTTGCTGCATCAATAGCAATGATCCCCCTTGCATATTTTGCTCCAAAAATCAGAAAGACAATGGCTGTAACTATTCCTGAAGTTGTTGGGAGACGCTTCGGAAAGTTCAGTTCAGGATTCACAGCAGTCCTTAACATTCTGGCTCTTTTCTGTCTTACATCTTCTCAGGTTGCTGCATCAGGTTCTGTTGTTGCCACACTCACAGGTCTTAACGTAAAGCTTTGTATGATCATTGCCGGTATTGTTATTATCCTGTACACAACATTCGGCGGAATGATTGCAGACCAGATTTCTGATATGGTTCAGTTCCTTATCATTCTTATCGGTCTTGCAATTGCCACACCTGTTGTTATCTCATCACTCGGCGGATGGGCAGCAATTTCAGCAAAGCTTCCTGCAGGTCAGACAAGTTTCACAAAGATTGGCTGGGCATTTATCTTCGGCTACATCTTTAACTACTTCTGTACCTTCCTTTCAGGTCCTGAAATGATTTCAAGATTTGAGACAGCCAAGGATGAGGCAACAGCAAAGAAGGCTTCTTTTGTTTCTGCAGTTCTTATGGCAGCCATGTCAGCATTCCCCACACTGCTCGGTCTTGCCGCTCTTGCAGCCAAGGACAGTCTTCCTAATCTGCTTGCAAACGGATCAAACGCAATGATGGCTGTAACACAGGCATATGCACCGACAATCATCACAGGTATTGTTTCTGCAGCCATTATTTCAGCTACCATGTCTTCAGCAGACTCCAACCTTCTCTGTATGTCCACTATGATTATCAACGACCTCTACAAGCCTTACTGCAAGTCAGGCCTTGAGGGTATGAAGGAAGTTCGTGCTACAAGACTTTGTAACGTTATCTGCTGCGCAGTTGCCATGGTCATTTCATTTGCAGGTGTTCCAATCACAACCATGAATACATTTGCATTCGGTATCAGATGTGCCGGACCATTTGCAGCCTATGGCCTTGGTCTTGTCGTTGCAAACGCAACAAAGAATTCCGGACGCATCTCAATCATTGTCGGTACAATCGGTTTCATTTTCTGGCAGATCCTTTCAACAAAGGGTGTTGCTGCTACAAAGTACCTCATGCCGGTAGTATTCGGATGTCTGGTAAGTGTTGTAACTTTCTATATCGTTAACGCAATTGAATGGAAGAAGGGAGTTCCCGCAGCACCGTCAGCCTACGAAGATTGAATTTAATCTGATTCTTATACGCCTCCATGTGAAAGCATGGAGGTTTTTCGTTTTTTTGGAAAAAAAATGGTGCTCGATGTAATACTTTTTCTTACATCCGGAGCAAAAAAAGGCTATAAGTCAGAACTAAAGCATATAAAAAAGAAAACCAGTCATTTCTGACTGGTTTTAGCTCCCCCGGACGGACTCGAACCGCCGACCTAGTGGTTAACAGCCACCCGCTCTACCGGCTGAGCTACAAGGGAATGCGTTAACAGAAAAGAATGTACTCCAAATGAACTTTTCTGTCAATCATATGCACTAAATAATTAAAAAAATCAGTTATCAAGATCCTCGTCGTTCCAGAAGAAGTCAGAGCTGTCATTTCTTGAGCGGGCAGGGCGGAAACTGTCGTATCCATAAGGCCTCTCTCTTCCTGATGGTTTTTGTGCAGGCTTTCTGTACTCATTCTTTCCGTATGTCTTTTCTGAAGGCTTCCTGTCTGAGTATCTTTCCTGGCGCTTGTCCCCGTATGAAGATTTGTATGACCTGTCTCTGTCAGAGTATCTCGGATTGCGGTCTGACCTGTCGTATCTGTCGCTTCTGTATTCCCTGTTTCCTCTATCAGATCTGTCAGAGTAGGAACGGCGGTCACTTCTGTAATCTCTGTATTCTCTATCTGATCTGTCAGTTCTGTCGGAGTAGGAACGGCGGTCATATCTGTCATCCCTGTCTTTTCTTTCGTACCTGTCGTTTCTCTCGTATCTGTCTGATTTGTACGGTCTGTCAGACCTTTCTCCCCTGCGTTCAGAACCATATCTTCGTGTTCTGTTGTCTGAGCCCTTATCCCTGTAGGGCCTGTTTTCCTTTTTCTTTACCGGCTGCTCTTTTTTCCTGCCGGTCTTTACGTCTTCACTCCAGTCGAGTGAGAGTGAATCATCATCAAAAGCCATTAGCCAACTCCTGACAGCACCTCTGCTGCGTTTTGTAAATCCCGGAGCCGAAAGGTATCCGGTTATTTCTTTGACGGATAATCCTCTTACCCGTCTCTTATCCATTGTAAAGGTTCCGAGGTTTGTTGAAAACAGGATAAAACCTTCCGGTCTTAAAACTGCAACTATTTTCCGGATCCATGCACTCCAGTCCCGTGCAACATCAAAGTCTCTTTCCATCTTCCTGCTGTTTGAGAAAGAAGGAGGATCAAAAATTACTATATCGTATTTTTTATGTTCTTCTGCAGCCTGAAGCAGGAACTTTTCTGCGTCCATACAGAGGCAGCTGTAAAGACTTCCGCTGTAACCGTTGTCACTGAGGTTCTTCTCAGCCCACTTTGTATAGGTTGCAGAAAGATCAACACTGGTTACGCTCTTTGCTCCGCCGGCTGCTGCGTAAACAGAGAAACTTCCTGTGTAGGAGAAAAGGTTAAGCACATCACAGCCGTTACTTCTTTCACGGATCATCTGCCTTGTAACGCTGTGATCCAGAAATAGACCCGTATCTGTGTAGCTTGCAAGATCTACCGTAAACATAAGACCGTTCTCAGAAACCTGTGTAATTACGGCCTGAGATTCTGATTTTTCATGCTGTTCGCCTTTTTCTCTTTTGGCTCTGTAGGTGTAAATGACGTTCTCAGGATTCAGGTAAAGCATTCTTGAACAGATATCAAGACAGCTTGCCTTAGTCTCTTCCTCCATCATCTGCTCACCGTAATCAGTGACTCTTGCGTACTTTCCGTACAGGTCAACCGTCACAGGGAAGGCCTGGAGATTTCTATCGTAAACCCGCATGCAGTCAGTTTGCTGAGCAAGTAGTTCGTGGCGCAGCGCCTGTGCATTTTTCTTGAGGATTTTGCCGAAATCCTTTGCCTCGTAATCCATAAATATTCCTTTTGTTAGGCGATTATATCTGCTAAGATAAAAAAAAGAAAGACAATGAGGTTTTTATGGCTGAAATAGAGTCAGACGCAGAAGAATTTCTTAAAAAGCTCGAGGAAAAACACGGCGGAAAAATAGACAGAAGGAATTTTTCTCTGTGGTACGGTGATTCTGAAGGAAACATAAGGGAAGCAGGTGTTTTTGTTTACAGAATTAACGGTATCTACCACTACGAGGATTTCAAGAGGCGTGCCAGCATACTCGGGTTTACCGTATCAAGCAAGAAAAATGAAAAATATGTAAAGTTTGAAAGGTCCTTCAATTCCCAGGATATAGTGGGTGTTGAGACTGTCAGAAAATCTGCAGCCAGGGCCTTTATTGAGAAGGGAAAGGAAGCCAAAGAGGCTTCAGCCTTCTCCCGTGTTTTTCTTGAAACCGTTACAAAAATTCAGCTTAAAGATGGAACAGTCAGGTTCTTCCAGTTAGTGGATAAGGACTTTTTTAACTGATAGATAAAGGAGAATCAAAATGGGCGCATTTAAAGCTTATGACATCAGAGGAATCTACAACAAGGATTTCAACAAGGAAACAGCATACAAGGTAGGATACTTTCTTCCACAGCTTCTTCCCTGTGATTTTGTAGTAGTCGGAAGAGATGTCAGACTTACAAGTGATGAGATTCATGACAATCTCTGTAAGGGTATAAATGACAGGGGAGTGGATGTATGGGATATTGGCCTGGCCACAACTCCTATGGTTTATTTTGCAACTGTTTATCTTAAGGCCGGTGCATCTGTTCAGATTACTGCCAGCCATAACCCGAAAGAATACAACGGCATGAAAATCTCAAGAGCCGCAGCCATTCCTGTAGGCGGAGAATCAGGTCTTAAGGAACTTGAGAAGCTCTGCGCAGAAGGAGTGGTAAAGCCTGTTGCCCCGGAGAAGAGGGGAAAGATAATCAAAAAAGACATCCATGAGGCTTATCTTAACTTCCAGAAGCAGTTCCTTCCGGACCTCAGCGGAATTAATATCTCCGTTGACGGTTCAAACGGAATGAGCAACCTCTACATCAAGGAGCTCTTCGGAGACCATGCAAAGTACATTAACGACGTAATGGACGGAACATTCCCGGCCCATGAACCCAATCCTCTTGAGGAAGAAAACTGTGCTCAGATTAAGGCAGCAGTCCTTAAGAACAAGTCAGATGTAGGTGTCATCTACGACGGAGATGCTGACAGAGTCATGTTCATAGACGACCGCGGACGCTTCTTGCAGCCTGACTACATAACTGCAGTAATAGGAGCCTACTATCTTGAGAAGGAGAAGGGCTCGGTCCTGGTTGATATAAGAACTTCACGTTCAACATCAGAATACCTTATGAAGAAGGGTGCAACAGAGGTCTTTACCTGGAAGGTCGGACATGCATTTGCAAAGATGAAAATCAGGGAAGAGCACTGCATCTTCGGCGGTGAGCTTGCAGGTCACTACTACTTCAGAGACTTCTACAACTGTGACAGCGGTATTCTCGCTTCACTTCTTGTTCTCCAGACTGTTGCAAAGCTCAAGAAGGAAGGAAAGACCCTGGGACAGCTTCTTGATGAGATTATCGTCTATGCAAACAGCGGTGAGGTTAACTTCAAGCTTGAGCAGAAGGATGAGGCCATGAAGGCTCTCTTTGACGAGTATTCAAAGAAGAACCCGGTTAAGGTCCTTGATTTTGACGGATACAGGGTTGAGTTCCCCACATGGTGGTTCAACGTACGTAAGTCAAACACAGAACCGTATCTGCGTCTTGTCGTAGAAGCCAAGACACAGGAAGAGCTTAAGAAGCACTTCTCCGAGCTTGAGGCTATAATTAAAAAGTTCAAGTAAGAATATTTGTGCAAATACAGAAACGGGGCTGCCATGTAGCAGTCCCGTTTTTTCTGTCTGAATACTTTATTTACTTGTTGTTTTTTGCCATCTGCTTTGACCAGCTGTCCTTTAAGGTAACAGTTCTGTTGAAAATCAGATGATCCTTTGTGCTGTCGTAGTCAGGAGTAAAGTACCCGCTTCTCATAAACTGCAGGTAGTCTCCGGGCTTTGCATCTGAAAGACCCGGCTCAAGCTTAGCATCCTTTACTATAACAAGGCTCTCGGGATTCAGATCATCCAGGTAGTTTCCTGTCTCTGCTCCTGGGTTCTCGGACTTAAAGAGCTTGTCATAAAGACGGATTTCACCGGAGATGGCATACTTTGCACTTACCCAGTGGCTTGTTCCCTTAACCTTTCTTCCGTCAGGAGTCTCTCCGCCCTTGCTCTGGGGATCATATGTGCAGTGTACAACAGTAACCTTGCCTTCGCTGTCCTTCTCACAGCTTACCGCTGTTACGTAGTAGGCACCCTTTAAGCGGATTTCATTGCCAATGTAAAGGCGGTGGTAGCCTTTGGGAGGCTCTTCCATAAAGTCCTCACGTTCAATATAGAGTTCCTTTGTGAAGGGAAGGCTTCTCTTTCCTTCTGCAGGGTTCTCAGGATTGTTCTCAGCTTCAAAGTACTCTGTCTGGTCTTCCGGATAGTTGTCTATAACAAGCTTAATTGGGTCTAATACTGCCATTACTCGGCGGGCTCTCTTATTAAGGTCTTCCCTTACGCAGAATTCCATAAGAGAGTAGTCTACAACTGACTCAACCTTGGCAACACCGACTCTGTTTACAAAGTCCTTCATGGCCTCAGGAGAGTATCCTCTTCTTCTGATTCCGCTTATGGTCGGCATTCTCGGATCATCCCAGCCTGAAACTATTCCCATATTAACCAGTTGCAGGAGCTTTCTCTTGCTCATAACCAGGTAGTTGATATTAAGTCTTGCAAACTCATACTGGTGAGGAGCGTGCTCAATATTGTCAATTGAACATGCCCAGTCGTATGCAGGTCTGTGGTCCTCAAACTCAAGGGTACAGATACTGTGGGTAATTCCTTCAATAGCATCACTGATAGGATGGGTAAAGTCATACATTGGGTAGACACACCACTTGTTTCCTGTTCTCGGATGCTCGGCAAACTTGATTCTGTAAAGGGCGGGGTCCCTCATGTTTATATTCGGAGATGCCATATCGAGCTTTGCCCTTAAAAGGTACTTTCCCTCAGGGTACTTTCCTTCTCCCATCTCCTTAAACAGTCTGAGGTTCTCCTCAACGCTTCTGTCTCTGTCAGGGCTGTTCTTACCCGGCTCTGTGAGAGTTCCGCGGTTAATGCGAACTTCCTCAGGAGTCTGGCTGTCAACGTAGGCCAGGCCCTTCTTAATCAGGTCAATTGCTATTTCATGCAGCTGGTCGTAGTAGTCAGATGCATAGAATTCATATTTTCCCCAGTCAAAACCAAGCCACTT
Source organism: Sphaerochaetaceae bacterium (assembly GCA_024699225.1). GTDB lineage: Bacteria > Spirochaetota > Spirochaetia > Sphaerochaetales > Sphaerochaetaceae > UBA1265. Next base: position 25,632 of record JAILPZ010000009.1, on the reverse strand, counting down.
TATGTCGCTCTTAATGGAATCAATATACTCCATGTCTTCTTTTGCCGGGTTTGTATCATCAAGGCGCAGGTGGCAGCGTCCGTTGTACTTTGCAGCAAGACCAAAGTTCAGACATATGCTTTTTATATGTCCTATATGCAGATAGCCGTTAGGCTCAGGTGGAAATCTTGTTACAATTGTGTTGTTGGGAACTCTCCCTGCTTCCAGATCATCTTCAATGATTTTCTCAATAAAATTATCAGCCATTTTTCCTCCGAATGTCCTTCCAAAGGGACCCTTTGGTATTTCATCCGGATATGATACACTTAGGTCATGATTGTTTCAATTGGTGAAGCCTTGATTGATATCAAGGAAAATGAGTTCTACGTAGGCGGAGGCCCTCTCAATACAGCTTTAGCAGTAGCAAGACTTGGCTCTCCATCCTGTTTTTTAGGCGGAGTATCCTCGGACAAGTACGGAAACAGGATTCTCAATCACATGATAGACAACAATATCCTCTTTGACCCTGTTTTCTGTAACGACATGGCTCCTACCATGACTACAACAGCTGTTGTCTCCGGAGCGGTAAATAAATATGAATTTGACTGGAAGGGAACAAGTGCCTTCTCCATTACTGCAGAAAAACTTGAAGAGGCTTTCTCATCCAACTCGGATATAAACTGTGTCTTCTTCGGCTCAGTATCCTTTGTGGACAAAAACGTCAGAAAGGAACTTAAGAAATTCTTTGAGAAGAGGCACTCACTTATAAAATTCTTTGACCCGAATATCAGGGGAAGTCTTGTAACTGACAGGGATGAGTATATAAAAGCCCTGAATGAGGCTGCCTCCATATCTGATATGGTTAAGGTCAGTGATGATGATCTTGAATACTGGGGTATGAGTGCAGAAGAGCTTGTAAAAATCTGCAAGCACTATCTGATAGTCACCCACGGAGAGAAGGGCAGTACATGGCTTGGAAGAAGAATCCGTGTAGAGTGTCCTGCAACAAAGCCCTGGCACAAGATTGTAGATACAATCGGCTGCGGAGATGTTTTTAACGGTGCTGTTCTGGCCTGGCTTGACAGGCGTAACAGGTTTGAAGACTTCAGAATTTCTGAAACAGATGTAAGACTTGTTGCTGCCTTTGCCTCGGAATGTGCTGCCTACAACTGTACAAGGGAGGGCTGCAATCCGCCGTTTGACAATGAGATTACAGCCTGACGGCTCCTCTCTTATCTCCTTGCACTGTTACATGGTTATTCTGTAAAATCTGACTTATGAAAATCCCGAAAAAAGTAACAAAAATCTTAGTAGTATCAGTAACGGTTGTTCTCGTTGTAATTCTTGCAGTTCTGCTTGTTACATGGACACGCTCAATCGAGCAGAGAAAGAGACAGCAGGATTTGAGAACTGCCATGATTGAAGTTATATCCGAGTACGGAGAGAGGGGTCTTCTGGAGCTTGCCGGTGTTTCTGTAAATGATATTTTCTATTCTGATGAGGGTCTGACCCTTTTCCAGGGAGACAGTCAGGAATGGACATACAGTGCAGATGAGCTTCAGAACAGATATGTTTTTGAATCCTGCAGCAAGGCAGTAGTCTACATAAATACAACATTCTCAGGCGTTTCATCCTTTCTGGATGTTATTCCCACATCAGGCGTAGGCTCGGGGTTCTTTATCTCGGAAGACGGCTACATAATCACCAGCGCCCACGTAATAGATAATGCAGACTCCATTCTGGTAACAACATCCGACGGAAAACAGTACAGCGCCACACTTGTCGGTGAGGATTCAGAAAACGATATTGCAGTTTTAAAGGTAACAACACAGGACGGAAGTAAGTTTGACTATCTTACATTCGGAGATTCAGACAAGCTTGTTGTAGGACAGAAGGTTCTGGCCATAGGAAACCCGTTCGGCTACGACAGAACCCTCTCTACAGGTATTATCTCAGGTCTCAGCCGTTCAATCAGGGATGAGAGCGGAAACCTTCTTTTAGGCATGATCCAGACAGACGCAGCAATCAACCCCGGAAACTCCGGAGGACCGCTACTGGATTCAAACGGTTATGTAATAGGAATTAACTCATCCATCTACTCTGATACGGGAGTAAGTCAGGGCCTTAACTTTGCAGTAGCTTCAAATACAGCATATGCTGCTGCCCAGGACCTTATTAAATACGGAAAGGTTAACAGGGGCTGGCTTGATATAGTTCCCGTACAGCTGTCTCAGCAGATTGTTTCCTATGCAGGTCTTTCAGTATCCAAGGGTATTCTGGTAAGTCAGGTCGCTGCAGGCGGCAAGGCAGAACAGGCAGGTCTTAAGGGTGGAACAAAGCAGGTTCTCTACGGAGATTCCGTGATCTACCTCGGCGGAGATGTTATAACTGCCATAAACGGAATGGAGACAACTGAGTATTCAGACCTTTACACAGCCCTGGGAAATACAAGACCCGGAGACACGGCTAAGGTAACAATCAACCGCAACGGAACAGAAATGACACTTAAGGTTGTACTGGTTGAAAGAACATCTGAGAATGTCGGGTGGATGAACAGATAATGGATAAAAAGACTATGGAACCGGATGCCTCCTGGGGAGGCGAGGTTGTAAAAAACATACACGGCTCAGTCCAGTGGCTGGACAAGCCCTTTGTAGTCCATGCTCCGTTTGAAACTTCAGGAGACCAGCAGCAGGCCATAGATGCACTCTCTGCCGGCGTAATGGCCGGGGACCGCTTTCAGACTCTCAAGGGAGTAACGGGAAGCGGAAAAACCTACACCATGGCCAAAATCATAGAGAAGGTTCAGAGACCGACTCTCATCTTATCCCACAACAAGACACTTGCGGCCCAGCTTTACCGTGAGTTCAAGTCATTTTTCCCGGAAAACCGTGTTGAATACTTTGTATCAACCTATGATTATTACCAGCCTGAAGCCTACGTCCCCGGTAAGGACCTCTACATAGAAAAAGATGCAGATGTAAACGAGGAAATAGACAGAATGCGCCTCAGTGCCGCATTCTCCCTTATGGAAAGACGGGATGTAATAGTTGTTGCAACAGTTTCCTGTATCTTCAGCCTTGCAAACCCCGTATCGCTCAGGGATATGACCCATGTGTTCAGGCGCGGCATGTTCTTTGACCATGCGGCAGAACTTGAGCAGATGACAAGAATGCAGTACGAGAGAAACGACGTTATTCTCAGCCACGGAACCTTCCGTGTCCACGGAGACATAATAGACATCTGGCCGCCCTATGTGGAAAGTGCTGTGCGCATAACACTTGACTGGGACACTGTTGAAAGTATCCAGTGGTTTGACCCCCTTACGGGCGAGAAACTTAATAAGGAAGAGACGTTTACACTTTATCCTGCCAAGCAGTTTGTTATTCCGAAAGAGCAGATCTTAGCTGCCTTGGACAGAATCCGGGATGAGATGCAGGAGCAGTGGGAGAATTTTACAAACACAGGGCGCCCGGTGGAGGCCGAGAGAATCAAATCCCGCGTTGAGTACGATTTGGACATGCTTCAGGAGATAGGTTACTGCCCGGGGATTGAAAACTACTCAAGACCTTTAAGCAACAGGGCTCCCGGAGAAAGACCTGCTGTCCTTCTGGACTACTTCCAGCCCGACTTTCTTACATTCATAGATGAAAGCCATGTAACGCTTCCCCAGGTCGGAGCCATGTATGAGGGCGACCACAGCAGAAAGGAAAACCTTGTAAACTACGGCTTCCGCCTCCCGTCCGCTTTGGACAACAGACCCCTTAAATATGACGAATTTGACAAGGTAACCGGCCAGAGAATCTTTGTCTCAGCTACGCCCGGAAAGGAAGAAAAAAGACTTTCAAAACGCATTGTGGAGCAGATAATCAGACCTACAGGCCTTCTGGATCCGGAAATCTCAGTGCGTCCTTCAGAGGGCCAGATAGAGGACCTCTTCGGTGAAATCAGAAAGTGCACAGAGCGCGGTGAAAGAGTCCTGGTCACAACGCTTACAAAGCGGATGGCCGAAGAAATATCAGACTTCTTCTCCTCAAAAGGAATCCGCGTCAGATATCTGCACTCAGACATAGAGACGATCGAGCGCGTGGAAATACTCAGAGACCTGAGAATGGGAACATTTGACGTACTTGTCGGAATTAACCTCCTCAGAGAGGGCCTGGACCTGCCTGAAGTTGCCCTTGTAGCCATCCTGGACGCCGACAAAATAGGCTTTCTCAGAAGCACCACATCCCTTATCCAGACCGCAGGCCGCGCTGCGCGCAATGCCGAGGGCCGTGTCATAATGTATGCTGACAGGGTCAGTGACGCCATGCGTGAGACCATAGAGGAAACAGCGCACCGCCGTGCAGTACAGATGAAGTACAATGCCGAGCACAACATTACACCTCAGACAATCAAAAAGGCTGTTGAGGATATTCTCGAGCGCGACAGGGAAGACGAGGTTGAGGACGGAAAGTCAGATATAAAGATCCGCCGCGCCTCCCACAACCTCCTGGATTCAAAGGAAAGAAAGAAGTACATAAAGGAACTTGAGGCTCAGATGCTCGAATGTGCACAGCGCCTGGAGTTTGAAAAGGCTGCACTTCTGCGGGATGAGATAGAAAACGTTAAGAATAACAGAATAGGTCAGTTCTGATCATCCTTTGACATAAGAGCAAAGGCTGCAAAACAAATTACACACAAAACAGTTCCCAGAGCACAGGCTCCCTCATAGTTGTAGGATCCCACCATGCGGTAAATCTGAATTGGTATGGTTCTGAACTTAGTTGAAGTTAAAATCATGGTTGAGTTAAGCTCTCCCATGCTGATTGCAAAGGCAAAAAGAAGTGAGCTTCTTACTGCAGGACGCAGAATGGGAAGCTGAATTTTATAGAATATCTGACGCTCTGAGGCTCCGGTGCTTCTTGCACTTTCAATTAACTCCACAGGAATATCCTTCCACATACTTCTAATTGTTCTCAGGCAGAACGGCATGGCCAGTACTGCATGAGAGAGTATTAAAAGAACTGCATTAGGTACAAAGAAATATCTTCTGGCTATTACGTAGTAGCTTAAACCTGCTATTACAGAACTTGTTACCATGGGCAGGGTGCAGTATGCAGAAAGAGCTGCCCTTGTTTTACCCTTAACTGATGTAAGAAGGTATGCTGTACTTAGAGCCAGGGCTGTTGAAATGAAGGATGAGAGCAGGGCAACCTTTACTGAGTTGAAGGCACTTTCAAGGGTGCCAAGTGCCGTTTGCCAGGCCTGCTGTGTCCCTGATTTTACAAATATGCTTAAAAGAGGCAGAAGAACAAAAAGCGTTGATGCTGTCAGGTATATTCTTTCTGAAAACTTAAGCTTACTGGTTCTTACTGTTGTGTAGTCTGTTTCAAAAACAGATGAGCGGTTTTCAATTGCACTGTTTAAAAGAAGAACAATTAAAACCGTAACTGTGGAGAGAATGGACAGAGCTGCTGCCATCTCAATGTTTGAACTGGTCTTGGCCTGTCTGTAAATTTCAACTTCAAGTGTTGTAAGTTCAGGGCCTCCTCCAAGAACAAGGATGATTGAGAAGCTTGTAAAGCAGTAAAGAAAGACTATTACTGCAGCACTTGCAGCAGCCGGGATAATTCTTGGAAGAATAATGCGTGAGAATATCTGAAAAGAAGAAGCTCCCTCGGCTGCGGCTGCTTCCTCACAGCTGTGGTCAATCTTTTTTATGCTGTTACTTACAAGGGTTATAACAATGGGGAAGTTGTAGAATGTGTGAGCTAAAAGTACTGTCTTAAATGAATAGAGAATTTTCAGCGGAGCCTTCTCAAGACCAAAGACTGCCATGAGAATTTTATTAAGGTAGCCGCTGTTTCCGTAAAAAACTACAAAGCCCAGAACAACAAGTATGGGCGGGAGTATGAACGGAAGTGAAAAAAGAGCCTTCAGGGGCCTTTTGAAGTGAAAGTCCCTGTAGGCCATTATGTACGCACCCGGAAGTCCCACAAGAAGTGAAAGCAGGGCGCTTAAAAGTGCCTGCTTAAATGAAAATGAGAGGATATGCAGGTAGTACGTGTTTGTAACACTCTCCTTTAAACTCTGCAAATTTGTACATGAGAGCGTAATGAGCAGAGGTATGGTAAAAAGGAGAGTGTATAAAACTATTCCCGTGTACTTCAGCGCACGACTGCTTTTGTCCATAAATCAATGTAGGTATCAAGAGCTGATACATCTGTTTCAACGTTTTCGTTGACAATCAGAGACGGCATGAGGGCATAGTCAAAGGCCTCAGGAAGCTCTGTCTCTGTGTTTGCAGGGAACATGGTGTTGTCTGTGGCAATTCTGCTCTGACCTTCAGTAAGAATGAATTCACAGAACTGTTTTGCAAGGTCCTTGTTGTCTGAAGTTTTAAGAATACCCATGTACTCTGTTGTCATGTAGTGACCTTCTGAGAACTCAAGGGCAACAAAGTCCCTGTTATCCTCGTACATAACATGGTAGATGGGGCTTGTTGTGTAGCTTAATACAAGAGGAGCTTCTCCCTCGGTGAAAAGACCGTAGGCATTTGACCAGGAGGAGGCAATTGTGAGGGCATTGTCAGAGACCTCTGACCACCAGGTCATGGCTTCTTCTTCGCCAAAGACGCTGATTGTCCACATTAAGAGACCGCGGCCTACAGATGAGGTTCTGGGGTCAATGAGGATTACCTGGTCCTTATAGGCTTCTGAGGTAAGGTCCTTCAGGCTCTGGGGTCTGACCATGTTTGCTCTTGAGTTGAATATGAAGGCAAAAAATCCGTAGTCAAAGGGGATCAGCGGATTATCTTCCCTGTAGCCTTTAAGGGTGGCGCTGCACTTGGGCTCCCACTTGTAGAAAATGTCTTTGTCGCATTCCATGTCGTCTGAAATTCCGAGTACTACGTCTGCCTCGCAGTTTTCTCCCTCAAAGTTGACCTGGGCGAGCATTTCAACGGCTCCGTCGTAACCAATGAGGTTTACCTTTGCTCCGGTTTCTTCTTCAAAGGCAGCAACCAGGTCGGCGCCGGGACCCCAGTCACTGGTAAATGAGTCGTAGGCGTAGACTGTAATTTCATTTGAATTTGACTTCTCTGCAGCTGGCTGTGCGCATACAGAGACCACGATAAACACTAAAAGAGACATAATGATAATGAGTTTTTTCATGTGCCTTCCTCCGCCGGTATTATCCGTATCAGGTTCGAGGGTTTGATCTCAGGAGACTCTGTCTCCACCCCTGGACATATTCATGTTAGACGCTTGTCTGAGTAGTGTCAATCTGTGCTATAATCGCACTATGGCACAGTTTTATCTTTTAAGTGAGTTGTATCTGTTTGTCTGGACCGCAGTCCTTTTAAGCTACAGGTACGGAACCAAGGTTCTGATTCTCATAAACATAAGAAATATATTTGAAAACAGCAGCAGAAACAGAATTATTTCCCTTGTTCTGGGGGTAATAATTGTTCTTGGACTGTGCTTCATGCCCCTCGATCCGGGCCCTGCATTTCTCGGAGATTTAATTCCCGCTCTTACAGTTCTGGCTCTTGTTCTCTACCAGGTTCTTAATCCTCTGGACAAGGTTGACGGGTACGGTGAGGACGGTCAGAAGGGGATAGTACTGGGTTATATAAGCTTTGCTGTTGCCTCAATTCACCTTCTTTTTCCCTCAATTGTGCTCATCTGATAACTTTTTTCCTTGTTATTTCTGAAATCTGATTCATAATTTAAATATGAATATTTTAATGGTAACAAGTGAAGCCGTCCCATTTTCAAAATCGGGTGGGTTGGCTGATGTTGTCGGTTCACTCCCGATTGCTCTTAATGCAAAGGGGCAGGACTGCAGGATTATTGTGCCTGCGTATAACACTGCCGTGGAGGATGCCGGCAAAGCAGTATGTAAGGTCTCAGTGAAAATGCTTTCCTCTGTTGAGGAAGTCGAGATAAGGCTTAAGACAGTTAACAAGGTAAAGTATTACTTTGTCTGTCATCCGTATTTTTGTGATAGAAAGGGTATTTACGGTAATACAAGTTTTGAACCGTATGCAGATAATTTTGACAGATTCTCAGTTCTCTGTAAGGTAGCTCTGGAACTTTGTCCGGCAATTAAATGGAAGCCGGATGTAATTCACTGCCATGACTGGACTGCAGGTCTTCTTCCTTACTTTCTGAAGGAAAAGAACAGTCCGTACTACAAGGATACCAAGACAGTCTTTACCATCCATAATCTGGCCTACCAGGGAACTTTCCAGAGAATGGATTATCTTATGAGTAATGAAAAGCCTCATGAGCTTCTTTTCAGAGACGGTCAGGTTAACATGCTCAAGGCAGGCGTAGCCTTCAGTGATTTTATTACAACCGTAAGTCCTACATACGCTAAGGAAATTCAGGGTGAAGAGCAGGGCTGCGGTCTTGATGATCTTCTCAGAAAGAGAAAGAGCAAGCTCAAGGGAATAGTAAACGGAATAGATGTGAAGGACTGGGATCCTCTGAATGACCCGAATATTCCATTTCATTTCTCAGCTGCAAAACCGGCAAATAAAGCTGATGTAAAGGCTGCAGTTCAGAAGGAGTTTAATCTCCCCAGATCTGCAAATGTACCTCTTTTTGCCATGATTAGCCGCTTAGCTTCACAGAAGGGTTTTGATGCTGTAATTCCATGTCTTGAAACCATGCTCAGGACCATGAAAATCCAGTTTGTAATAATCGGTACCGGTGACAGCAGGATAGAAAGGGAGCTTCAGGAGATAGCTTCAAGAAATGAAAATCTTTCAGTTAACATCCTGTTCAGTAACAAAGCTGCTCATATGGTGGAAGCCGGTGCAGACTTCTTCCTCATGCCGAGCCGTTACGAACCGTGCGGACTGAACCAGCTTTATTCACTGAGATACGGAACCATTCCTATTGTCCGTAAGACAGGTGGTCTGGCTGATACAGTAATAGATCTGGATGAGAGACCGGATGACGGAACAGGTCTGGTGTTTGAAGATCTTAATTCAGATGAGATAGTCAAACATGTTAAGAGGGCAGTTGAGCTCTATCACAGGGACAACTTCAAGAATGTTGTAAACAGAGCCATGAAGCAGGATTTCTCATGGTCTGCATCAGCTGCCGAATATATTAAGGTTTATGAAAAAATAACAAAAGGTAATAAGAAAGGAGGTAGGAAATGAAGAAAGACAAAGTTCTTGCTATCATTCTCGGAGGTGGTAAGGGTACCAGATTATACCCATTGACAAAGGACAGATCAAAGCCGGCTGTTCCTCTTGCAGGTAAGTACAGGCTTGTTGATATTCCTATCTCAAACTGTATCAACAGTGGAATGATGAAGATTTATCTTCTTACTCAGTTCAATTCTGCCTCCCTGCACAACCATGTAACATCAAGTTACAACTTTGACCAGTTCAGCAACGGATTTGTTGAAATTCTTTCAGCAGAGCAGACATACAGCAGCGAGTCCTGGTATCAGGGAACAGCTGACGCTGTAAGAAAGAACCTCAAGCACTTCCGTGACCAGAAGGCTGACTACTATGTAATTCTTTCAGGTGACCAGCTTTACAGAATGGACTTCAGAGAGATGCTCAAGCGTCATAAGGAATCAGGCGCCGATCTTACTATTGCTGCAAAACCAATTTCAAGAGCTGAGGCTACAGGTCTTGGTATTATGGCAACAGACAAGAAGGGTATGATTACAAAGTTCTACGAGAAGCCTGCTCCGGATCTTGATATTTCTGAGTACAAGGTTAACCCGGATTATCTTGAGAGCGCACTGAACAAGAAGGCAGATGCAAGTAATGAATACCTTGCTTCAATGGGTATTTATATTTTCTCTGCAGACGTTATGGAAAAGGCTCTTGAAGGAACAGAGACAGACTTTGGTAAGGAGATTATTCCAGGCCTGCTTAAGACCAACAAGCTCGCTTCCTATCTGTTTGATGACTTCTGGGAGGATATTGGAACAATCAAGGCCTTCTACGATACAAACGTAGACCTGGCCAAGGTTCAGCCGAGATTTAACTTCTATGATGAGGAAATGCCGATTTACACACATAGAAGATTCCTTCCTGCTTCAAAGATTAACTTCTGTAACATCTCAAGTTCTCTGACATCTGAAGGTTCAATTATTACAAACGCCTATATTGTTAACTCAATTATCGGTGTTCGTACAATTATTGAAAGCGGTGCTTCTCTTGACGGTGTATACGTAATGGGTTCAACTCACTACGAGACACCCGAGGAAAGGGATGAGAATGCAAGAAAGGGAATTCCTAACATGGGTATTGGCAAGGGATCAATCATCAAGCGTGCAATCATTGATATGAATGCAAGAATAGGTGAGGGCTGCCGTATAGGTATTGATGATATTCCCCGTCCTGACTGTGATACTGAGGCATACTCAATCCATGATGGAATTATCGTTATTAACAAGAATCAGGTTATCCCTAACGGAACTATTCTCTGATTCAATTGTTTTTGGTAATAATTTTGGCTGTGGTGCATTTGTGCCACAGCTTTTTTTTGAGTTGTGAAAGTGAAGAAGATGTGGTTTTAAGTTTTACTCAGTCTATATCAAATTCAAGTATAGTTCCTGTCTGGGCATCTATATCATATTCGTACTCTGTTTTTCCGACTCTAAATGATATTTCATAGATGTGCCTTCCATCATCAGTGTCACTCTTGATCTTTGTTTTTGATATCTGCTCTTCTGTAACTTTTGCATGGTTTAATGCAATGTGCAGGGCATCCTGACCATGAACCGGTCCGCTTTCAACTGTCGTAACTGCTGCGTTTGTTCCCTTGTATTCTTTTTCTACTGAAAGAATTGTTCCGCTTGCACCGTCAATATCATAATCATACTCGGTGTGGTTGCTGTAAAAGCTCACCTCATAGACAAGACGTCCATTATCGTAGTCCTTTTCAACATATACGTATGTGCACTCTTTCTCTTTTACTCCGGCATTTTCCAGTGCAGTCTTTTTTGCCTGTTTTTCAGATATATTTGCAGCAAAAATAACGGTAAGAGCTAAAAAGAAAACAAGTAATACAGACAAAACTTTCTTCATGAGGTTTCTCCTTTATTCAGATTATACGCTGACAATTGTCTGCCAGATACCATCATCTACTGTAATTCCGTCTCTGAGATTCTTTTCTCTTTTTGAGAGAGAACCTTCGCCCGGTATTCTTATTTTTGTTTCAGAATCAACAGCTTCAGCATGTTTAACTGCCTCTATTATCGCCTCTGTCTTTATATCCATGGCCCGGGCATTTTCAGGTTTTATGGCTATAAACATCTGACAGAGCATTCTTTCATCTGTGGTCTTGCTCCCGAGTTTACCTATCTCCGGGACGCACAGGCCGTTTGACAGGCCGGATACAATTATATCCAGAAGCAGTGATATGCCAGAGCCTTTCCAGAATCCTATGGGAAGTACCCTTCGTGTTTTTGAAATTTCTGCGGGGTTACATGAGAGCTTCCCTTCAGAATCATAACCGCCGGGGTATGGAAGGGTTCTTCCTTCTGAAGCCGCCTTTCCAAGTGCTCCGTAAGAATACTGGGCCAGGGCTCCGTCCATAACTATATATGAATCTTTATAGGGAGCTGCAAAGATAAGAGGGTTGTTTCCGAGACACTGCTCCTTTGTTCCCCATGCCGGCATGTTTGGTGTGGTATTTGTCCAGCAAAGAGCAACATAACCTTTTTTTGCAGCCTGTATGCCGTAACTTGCACCCCTGAGCCAGTGATTTGTATTTCTCAGGGCAACGCAGCCTATACCGTTTTTTTCGGCGAGTGCCATGGCTCTGTCCATACAGATAGAAGCATTTATTACACCAAGGCCCAGTTTTCCGTCCCAGACCTCCATAGCGCCTTTGGAAGAAACAGGGGTTGCAGTGTTGTTTATAATAAGAGTGCCGCATTTGACCATGTCAGCTATGCGCTTAAAGCGTGCAGTTCCGTGGCTGCTTACACCGTCCAGGTCATTTTCAGCAATAATCTGAGAGGCTTTTTCTGCTATCCCTTCATTAGCACCCAGCTTAAGCAGTTTTTCATACAGTGTTTTCTTCAGTTCATTAAAAGAAACAAGCATTTATGCCTCCATAAGGGATAATACCTGGTCCCTGTTTTTCAGTGCGGTACATGCTCCGACCTTTGTACAGCACAGAGCTCCGCATGCATTTGCAAATTCCACAGCCTTGTGTATGTCAGAACCTTTAAGCAGTTCCGATACAAGGCCCGCTACAAAGTTGTCTCCGGCTCCTGTTGCATCTACTGCCTTTATATTAAGGGAAGGCAGGGAGAAGGATGTTGAGGAGCTGCTATAATAACAGCCTTTGCTTCCAAGCTTTATTATCACGTTTTTTACGCCGTAGGAGAGAAACACTTGTGCCATTTCCTCTGCAGTGTTCTTCCCTGTGAAATACCGTCCCTCATCCTCATTAGGTGTTATGAAGTCAATAAGGGGAAGAACCTCTTTTACATCTTCAAGGCCCATGAAGTTGAAGTTGGGAAGTTTTGTATCTGCAACAATAAGGGTGTTGTTTCTGTGGGCGCACTCAACTACCTCTTTTACTGATGTTAGGTTGTCAAAAGGCGCTCTGAAAAGAGAGCCCAGAATAACGGCTCTTGCGTATTTAATCTTATCAGTGTGTTCCTCCGGTCTGAAGTTAAAGGCGTGAGATCTGTTTGTAACTGACTTTCTGCTTCCATCATCATTTACAAACATGGTTGTTACCGGAGTGGAGTGCTCCTGAGGATGAAGAATAAGGGATGTGTCCACGCCGTTGCCGGAGATAAAAGATTCAACAAGAGAGCCTGCCATATCATGGCCAAGTGCACACATGATGGAGGTCTTAAGGCCGAGTTTTGAAGCAGTGACTGCCTCATTAACAGCTTCTCCTCCTGCAGCGAGAGTTGAGGATGCGGCTCTGAACCCTGACTCTGATACGGGGGTGCTGTCAAAGCCCTTTATTATGGAGTCAACAAGGGCCATTCCTATACATATGACGTCATATTCTTTCTTGTCATTCATATGTCCTTATTATAGTCATACCAAACACATATGTTAAACATGAAAAATATGAAGAATTACTCTAATCTGATTGAATTTGAAAGCTTTATTGTGCTATAGCTTAGGTATGAAAAAAACATTATTTATCATTTTTTCTATTGTTTTGATTATTGCAGTTTCCTGTGCTTCTGTTGAAAACCCGGCTCCCGGAGTTGCTTCAAGAAACACAAGTTTTACAATCACTAATTCTGAAATTCCAATGTATGCTCACTCTATCGGTGGCAATCTTACCGTCAAGGTTGACGGCAATCCTACCACCGGCTATGAATGGACTGTCAAAGGAACAGATGTTATTAAGGTCGTTTCAAGTGAATATGAAGCCGACAATACAAGTGGTCTTGTAGGTGCCGGCGGTACTTATGAGTTTAGTTTCAAAACTATAAAAGCCGGGGAAGCAACCCTTGTATTCAACTATGGAAGATCCTGGGAAAGTTCTCCTGCTGCAACATTCTCAGTCAGAGTAGTTGTTGATGAGAACTTAACTATTACAGAACTGGAGGTTCTATGGAATTAAAGCGTACACTTCTGAATGCAGATGAGATTCAGGCCAGAGTTCGTGAACTGGCTGAACAGATTAACAACGACTACAAAGATATTAAGGAGCCGTTGGTTCTGGTTGGAATCCTTAAGGGTTCTTTCATCTACATGGCAGATCTTTGCCGCTATCTTACCATCCCGCACGTAGTAGATTTTATGGCTGTTTCAAGCTACAGCCACTCTTCAGATGCTACAAAGGCATCTGGAAACGTCAGAATAATCATGGACTGCAGGGAAAACCAGCAGGACAGAGATGTTCTTATTGTTGAGGATATTCTGGATTCAGGACATACCCTCGACTACCTTATCAAGAATTTCAAATCAAGATATACAAAGTCTGTAAAGACTACTGTTCTTGTCAGAAAGAAAACTAACCGCACATACCCCGTAAGCATTGACTATCTTGGCTTTGAGATTCCGGATGTCTGGGTTGTCGGTTACGGTCTGGACTATGCGGAAAAGTACAGAACCTTACCGTATATTGCTGAATTAGGAGAATAAAAAATGAACAGAATGATTGGAACTGCCTCATTCGGTGTAAGGTGCCCTGTTATAAGACAGGGTGATGATCTTTGTAAGATTGTATCTGACAGCGTCCTTGACGCTGCTGCATCTGCAAAGCTTGAGATTCATGACAAGGATGTAATAGCCATCACAGAATCAATTGTTGCCCGTGCTCAGGGAAACTATGCCTCAGTTGATGATATTGCACAGGACGTAAAGGCTAAGACCGGCGGAAATACTGTAGGAGTACTGTTTCCTATCCTTTCCAGAAACCGTTTTGCAATCTGCTTAAGGGGAATTGCTAAGGGAGCTAAGAAGATTGTTCTTATGCTCAGCTATCCTACAGACGAGGTTGGAAACTCAATTCTGGATGTTGAGAAGCTATACGACAGCAATGTTAACCCTTACTCAGATGTATTAAGTCTTGCTCAGTACCGTGAGATTTTCGGTGTTTACAAACACCAGTTCACAGGTGTTGATTATGTTGAGTATTACTCATCCCTGATTAAGGAAAGCGGAGCAGAGTGCGAGGTTATTTTTGCAAATAATCCGAAGAGTATTCTTGATTATACAGATACAGTGATTGCCTGTGACATTCACACAAGATTCAGAACAAAGGAACTGCTTAAGAAGGCAGGAGCCAGGGTTGTTCTTGGTATGGATGATATTCTTTCTTCTCCTTTAAACGGAAGCGGCTGTAATGAAAAGTACGGTCTTCTCGGATCAAACAAGGCAAGAGAGGATACTGTTAAGCTCTTCCCGAGAGACTGTCAGGGTCTTGTTGAGGATATCCAGAAGGAAATGCTTAAGAGAACAGGAAAGACTGTTGAAGTTATGGTCTACGGAGACGGTGCCTTCAAGGATCCTGTTGGAAAAATCTGGGAGCTGGCTGACCCTGTAGTATCACCTGCACACACAGCAGGTCTTGTTGGAACACCTAATGAGCTAAAGCTTAAGTATCTTGCAGATAACGACTACAAGAACCTTAAGGGTGAAGAGCTCAGAAAGGCTGTAGAAGAGAGTATCAAGGCTAAGGACGGAGACCTCAAGGGCCAGATGGCAAGTGAAGGAACAACTCCGAGACAGCTTACAGATCTTCTTGGATCACTTAGTGACCTTACAAGTGGTAGCGGAGACAAGGGAACACCTGTAATTCTTATTCAGGGTTACTTTGACAACTACACAAGCAAATAATTATTAATTAGCTCAAAATAGAAGCAAGCTGCCTTTTCGGGCAGCTTGCTTTGTCTTATTTCAGATATTTCAGACTTTCTTTAAGAGCCGACGATTCCTTAACCTCTATAACGGCAGGGCAGTTAAGCTCCTTCACAAGATTCATGTATTTTTTGATATCAAGAAGTCCTGTTCCGAGTGCAACATGATTTGCCTTCTCCGTTACATCATGAATGTGAAAGTGCCTGATTTTGTCCCTGTGAGACATGATAAAGGCCTCATCATCCTCTGATGCCTTGAAATTATGGCCTACGTCAAAGGTCAGCCCGAAGTTGTTATGGCTCAGCATCTGCTCAATGGCTTTCTTGTGGTAAGACCTGAAGCCTGATGTGTTTTCTATACAGAAGAAGATATCAGACCCTGAAAGTCTTGAGGAGACCAGAGAAGCCATGGTTTCAACATGGGAAAGGTACTCATCAAGACATACTTCATAGGCATAGATCTTTTTCCCGGCTACAGAAGAATACATTCCGTTCTGCAGATGAAGCGTAAGACGCTTTGCACCTGTTTTCTGAGCAAGGTTAATGGCATACTCAATGCTTTTCATACCTCCTTCCCTTATTTCCGGAGAGAAATCAAAGGGATTTAGCTGGTCATGAAGGTGAATGGTATATCCTACTGCGTACTCTTTGCCAAGTTTTACCATAAGATCTTCATCAATTTTGTCTGACTGAAACCATGGAAAAGAAAGGTTCATCTCAAAAAAGCTGAAACCGTTTTCACGTGCAAATTTGAGCTGCTCCTTTACTGTCCTCATTTCTATCAATGACGGTATACCCAAAATCATTGGCAATTATTCTCCTTTTTTCTCAACTGAACCTGAAGCAACACGTTTTCCTTCCATGTTGAAAAGAAGGACCCTGTCTCCAAGAATTGAGAAGTGCACTTCTGAGTCTACCTTGTAATCCAGTGAGCCAAACATGACTGAGGAAAGTATGGTGTTTCCAACCTTGATTTTAACTGTTGTTTCCATACCTGCAGGAAGTGTAGAGTAGGCAGAGCCGGTAATCTGGTTTGGAGCTTTTCCTTTTTCTGCAATTGGGAGAGACTCAGGTCTGATTCCAATTGTAACATCTCCGTCCTGGAGATTGATATCTTCCTTTGCATGGAAAACAAAGCTGCTTCCCAAAAATTCGAGCTGGGCAGTTCTTTTACCGGTAACCTTTACCTTGCCATCAATAAAGTTCATGGTGGGGTTTCCTACAAAGTCTGCAACAAAGCGGTTTGCAGGAAGAGCGTAGACATCCAGTGGTGCATCATACTGCTGCAGTACGCCTTCTTTCATGAGGCAGATCTTTGTAGCCATAGTCATGGCTTCAAGCTGGTCGTGTGTAACATAGACAAAGGTTGAACCTGTATCTATGTGAAGACGCTTAAGCTCTGTTCTCATCTCTCCCCTTAGTTTTGCATCAAGGTTTGAAAGCGGTTCATCCATGAACAGTACCTTTGGTTTTGGAGCAAGTGTTCTGGCTATGGCAACTCTCTGCTGCTGACCTCCGGAAAGCTCTGAAGGATATCTTTGGGCAAACTGCTGAATCTGCATGGTATCAAGCATCTCAGATACGCGCTTTTCAATATCAGGCTTTTTCCATTTAAGGGTCTCAAGGCCGAATGCAATATTCTGGTAGACTGTCATGTGCGGCCACAGGGCGTAGTTCTGGAACAGAAATCCTACATCTCTTTTTGCCGCAGAAATGTTTATACCTTTGTCAGAACTGAATACAACCTTTCCGTCTATTGTTATTTCTCCGGAACTGGGTGTTTCAAGTCCGGCAATCATTCTGAGTGTTGTTGTCTTTCCACAGCCTGAGGGACCGAGGAGTGTAATAAATGCTCCGTCTTCTATCTTAAGGTCAAGGTTCTCTACTGCAGTAAAGCCACCCCATTTTTTTGTTATGTTTTTAAGTACTATTTCCGGCATATCAGTTTCCTCCAATTCCCTTGTCTATAGATGCTCCGGTAAGTTTGTTTGTTGTAAAGTTAACAACAAGAACAACAATGATTATCAAAAGGTTTATTCCGTTTGACATCTGAACAACGTTTCTTTCATCAAAGTATGAAAGCAGTGTTGTAATCAGAGTTCCGCTTGATGTCAAAAGTACAAACAGAGAAAGCTCTCTTATACATGAAACAAACGGAAGAAGATATCCGCTGATGAAGCTGGATTTCTGTATTGGGAACAGGATTCTTGTCATTCTGACAATCCACGGTGCTCCGACAATTATGGCAGCTTCTTCAATCTCACCCGAGAGCTGCATCATGGCACTGGTCCCGCTTCTGGAAGCAAAGGGCAGGTACTTAATTGATGCAACAAGAACAAGAAGGAAGAAAGTTCCCCTCAGAAACAGAAGCTTTGTAGAAACGGCAAGGAAGATGGATCCAAAGGCCATTGACGGGATGAGGTAGGGGAAGAATGCAACGTTTGAAAGAAGGGTTGCAAGCTTTGAACCTCTGTTCTTTGAAACACCATAGCCGATAAGGAAGCCAAGGGTTCCTACAACAAGAGAAACAACTATGGACAGCTTCAGGCTTCCCCAGAGGGCGCCCCAGATTTCTGCGTTGAAAAGAATGCCCTTTCCTACAGGAACATGGAAACCTCCAAGATCCTCTCTGCTTATCCAGTATTTCAGAGTAAGGGTAGAGTAGTCTCCCTGAACTCCGCACAAAGACTCGAGTGCAAAGGAGAAGATGGGGAAGATTGCTATAAAGAACAAAAGCACGACTATCACTATTGATAATGCCTTGTTTCCCTTAAGTCTGATAAATGATACCTGTCCTGACTTTCCTGTAACTGTTGTAAAGGATTTTCTCTTTCCTATTACAGACTGGTTCAGAGAGAGCATCATTATACCTATAAGTACAAGAACAAGAGTCATGACGTAAGACTGTCCGGAATAAGAAGAGCTGTAGAGGGACCTGAGCATGGTTGACATGACATAGAAGTCTCCCGGAGATCCTACAAACACCGGTACGGCATATGAAGCCATGGTACTTGAGAAAACAAGAAGCACTGTTGAAATCAGGGCCGGCATGACAAT
Organism: Sphaerochaetaceae bacterium; assembly: GCA_024699225.1. Classification (GTDB taxonomy): domain Bacteria; phylum Spirochaetota; class Spirochaetia; order Sphaerochaetales; family Sphaerochaetaceae; genus UBA1265. The sequence goes on along the minus strand of JAILPZ010000009.1, from coordinate 7,287 downwards.
CGGCAGTGTTACCTTTCTGGTTATTCTCCACCTGTCGGCCTTCAGTATTGTGGCAGCTTCCTCAAGGTTTGCATCCATGTTTCTCAGAATGCCTCCTATAAGGATGTATGCAAAAGGTGCATAGTGAATTCCCATAACTACTGCACACGGGAAAATTCCATATACAAACCAGGACGGCACGCATATGCCTGTCAGGCTTTCAAGCATGCCGGTAACTCCTGTTCCAACCCTGGAGTTGGCAAAGACGTTTTTCCATACAAGAGCAAGCGTCCATGACGGCATGATGTATGGGAATACAAAAACAGACGAAATATATTTTTTATACTTAATGTCGGTTCTTGTAATAAGCCAGGCTATCATACCTCCGAGAATAAGAGCTATGAGAGATGAATATGTAGACATTCGGATACTGTTCCACAGCGGCTTCCAGAAGAAGGACATGCTGTAATCTGAACTGTACTTGCCGAACATCAGCATGTGGAAATTCAGAGATGTAAAATCACCCTTGGCCAGTTTCAGGCCGAAAAGGGAGTTGTACATAAGAGAATCCATCTGCCCGACAGTGAGAGATGCGTTGAGAACCGCATACATGGGGTAGACAATGCATAACAGCAGAATAATCAGAGAAGCAACAACTATAACGTTTGCGGGCTTAGAAAAATAAGCGGCAAAGTTGTTGAGAGCCCTCTGTGATTTAGTAAGTGTCTGACTGTTTTTCATACGGTTACCTTAAATGGCAGGTACCGGCATACACCGGTACCTGAGCAAAGTTTTTTATTTTCCTGCACACCAGGCAGCAATCTTTGTATAAGCCTGAGCATAGACAGTTGAGATATATGCGCTGTCTTCTGTTACACAGTTCTCAAGCCAGAAAGCTATCTCCTGGTCTCCTGCGGATTTGGCGTTTTCGCTGATGGAAATAGAAGTGTTTGCAGAATATGCACCCATGTCCTTTCCAAAGATCTTCATGAAGCCGTTCTCGCTGAGAAGATAGTTAATGTAAAGACATGCTGCATAAGGATATTTTGCATTTCCTGCTACAACGCTGTAAATCGGGTAGAGCATTCCGGCAAAGCCTTCAACACCCTCGTTTGCTGCTACTGTGAGCTGAGAGTAGTCTACTGAGCGGAACTTTGAGAATACGAAGAATCCTGTTGCTCCCTTAGCACCCTTGGCAATATCCTTTGCAATTGTGCTGTCCTTATTGATAAATGAGCAGTTCTGGATGAACTTGTGAATCCACTCGTAGGAAATGCTTGGATATGTTCCGTCATTGACCCAGTCTTTTCCGTAGTAGCTCTTATAGGCTGCCGCGAGCTTTTCCTGCCACTGAGGGCTTGTAAGTGTGATAAGGAAGTTCATGGAGCACTTCTCAAGAAGCGGGCTCTTCATTTCAATTCCCTTGAATTCGGGCTCTGTAACCTGCCATATGTTCTTAATGTAGTTCTTTTCTGTTCCACCGTTGTTGTAGATGAAAAGTCTTCCATAATACAGGGCTACGAGCGGGTTCTCATCAGCGTCAGCAATCTGATCTTTGTAATCTGCAGGAACATAGTTTTTGGCCCAGTTGTTTGCAAAGGCAAGATTTACGAGGTTGAAGCTGTCTGTTGTTACATAGACGTCTGCTCCATAAATTCCGTTACCGACCTCTGCCTGCATTTTCTCATAAATCTGAGTATCATCCGGCTGTTCTGTTCTGATTTTTATGCCTGTTGCTTCAGTGAAGGAGCTTTCTTCGACACGAGATGTTGTTCCGTAAATAACAAGCTCGTTATCTCCAATCTCTTCCTTGGCTTTCTGAAGAAGTTCATCCCAGGACATTTTTTCTGCAGCTTTGATGGCTGCCTGTACAGCATCTGATTTTCCGGATTCCGATGATCCTCCGGCAAAGCAGGAAAGCATAATTCCTGCAACCAGTACTAAAGCAAGTAATTTTTTCATAATTACATCCTCCATTTATGTATCAAGGATTAAATCCTTTTACAGCTGTTTCTTTCTACAAGCCTTGGCTTAAGGTAAAAATGCTTTGGGATGTAGGTGTTCTTCTCTTCTGACTGAGAAAGAATTATCTCTACCAGAAGGTCTGCTATCTCCTTTTTGGGAGAGGCAATTGTTGTCAGGTTAATCATGGGGTAGGACGAAACATCTGCTCCGTCGTAACCAATTACAGACATATCCTCGGGCACGGAAATATTTTTTTCTTTCAGGGCCTGCATGACTCCTGCCGCAAGCATGTCCTTAACTGCAAAAATGGCAGTGGTGTCGGGTGCTTTTTCAAGTATTTCTTCAACCTGTCTGTATCCGGCAGCTACAAGGTCTCCGTCATTTATTCTGTCAGTGAAAATCTTTGGGACCATGCCGAATTTTTTCATTTCATCTTCAAATGAGCCTGTCTTGATCTTTGTGGATTCTGTTATTTTTGCATCAGAGACAAGGGCAATTTTCTTATGTCCCAGTTCATGCAGGTAATCTATTGCAAGCTTTACTCCATAGCCTGCATCTACCATAACCTGGTTCTTGTCTTTCTTAACAACATGGCCGCCAAGATAAACAATAGGGAAGCGGGAACCAACGAGGTTTTCTATTTCCTCTACATCTGAATCTACCGGAGCAATAATTAACCCCATGACTCTTGAAGCAACCATGGATTTTACATGGTTAATCTCCCTCTCCTTGCTTCTGTTTGAGTCGCCCATGACAATTGTAAGGTTTCTCTTTAATGCAGCTTCACTGAGAGGCTTAAGAAGTTCACCGTAAATGGTTGAAGTATCTCTGACGACTATACCAATTGAAGTTGATGTGCTTTTAACCAGATTCCTGGCAATCATGTTAGGGGAGTAGCCCATTTCAAGGGCCTTTTTTACAACGGCTTCTTTGGTGTATTCATTGATATCCGGATAGTTGTTGAGAGCCTTGGAGACAGCAGAAATAGAAAGACCCATTGCGGCTGCAATATTCTTGATTGTTACATGCTCCATGACAGCTTCCTTACTAAAACCGAAATAATTACTAAATCGTTTTAGTTGGTGTCATACTATGCCTGTTGCAATACTATTGCTACTAAAATTTACTAAAAATTTTAAAATTTCTGAAAATTCTTAAATTCCTGTTATAAAAGAAGTTAGTTGCCGCTTACTGCTGACAGTCTGCAGTATGTCAAAACAGACAAAAAGCGGATATAATTTTCACAGCTATGTTTTTTTGGGGTTAATATGCATAGTTTAAGACAGGATGCGGATAAGATTATCAGTGCAGCAATCAAGGCGGCTTTGCCGGATTCAGCTGTAAAGGAAGCACTGGGTAAAATACAGTTCTCTCAGGGCAGAGTAATACTTGTTGCTGCAGGAAAGGCAGCCTGGCAGATGGCTAAGGCAGCATGGGATGCTCTTTCGGAGCGCATAGACAGCGGTGTGGTGGTTACAAAGTATGATCACAGCAAGGGACAGATAGGAAATCTTGAAATTTTTGAAGCAGGACATCCTGTATCAGATGCAAATAGTTTTAAAGCTACAGAAAGGGCTCTTGAATGTGTTAAGAACCTTAAAAAGGAAGATAATGTTCTCTTTCTGCTTTCTGGCGGCGGATCAGCTCTTTTTGAAAAGCCTCTGGTTTCTGAGGAAGAAATTCAGAGTATAAATAAACAGCTTCTTGCAAGCGGAGCTTCCATTGTTGAGATGAATACGGTAAGAAAGCGTCTTTCATCCGTAAAGGGAGGAAAGTTTGCATTTTCATGTCTCCCGGCCCATGTTTATTCAATAATTCTTTCCGACATAATCGGAGACCCTCTGGACATGATAGCTTCAGGTCCGGCTTATCCGGATTCTTCTACATGTGAGCAGGCAGCTTCAATTATCTCTCACTACAACATTAGTCTTTCAAAAGAAGCCTCACTTCTTATGGCAAAGGAAACTCCAAAGAAACTGGAAAATGTTACAACCTATGTAACAGGAAGCGTCAAACAGCTTTGTAAAACTGCCATGAAAACAGCAGAAGATCTTGGCTATGAGCCAGTCTTCCTTTCTGCCTGCCTGGAATGCGAAGCCAGGGACGCCGGATCATTTTTAGCCTCAATTGCAAGAGACCACCAGGACACAAAGAAATCTCTGGCCTTTGTTGCCGGAGGTGAGACTGTTGTCCATCTAACCGGAAAGGGTCTTGGAGGAAGAAACCAGGAGATAGCTCTTTCTGCTTCAGAGGGTCTTTCAATGTGCAGGGACAGCTGTGTTTTTTCCGTAGGTTCAGACGGTACGGACGGTCCGACAGATGCAGCCGGCGGCTACTGCGACCAGGAAACCGAAGAAAAGCTTAGAAACAAGGGAATTCTTGTTAAGAACGTTCTGGCCGATAATGATGCCTATCATGCCCTCAGGGAGTGTGGCGGTCTTATCTTTACCGGTGCAACAGGTACAAACGTAAACGACCTTACAGTTCTCTTAATTAAGAGATGACTTTGAGAAAACCGCAGTCCATCTCCCTTCTTTGAACTCAAACAGCGTTATGTTGTTTACACTGAAACTCTCTTTAAGGCTTACATTCTCAAGCTTGCCCAAAGCTTTGCAAAGACAGCCCTGTGGAATGTCACGGTTGGCAACTGTTATATGTGGTCTGAAGGGTCTGTTGTCTTTTTTAAGAACAGAAGGGAAGGCTGCACAAACAGCATCAAAAACCTGATCTCTCAGAAAAAGCCACTTTTTATCCTCAATAACGCGGGCATATATGGTTCTCTCTCCAAAGCATCTGAAATTATCAATTCGTGCAGTAAACTCTTTGAAATAAATCGTATTAAGAACAGATATAAGATCTTCTGTCGAATCGAATACAAAAGGCGGTATGAGTGTTACGTGAAGAGGAGTCCTGTGTCCGGACTTGCAGCCGTAGGTTCTGTTCATGTATGTTCTGCAGTCCTGCAGAATCAGAGAGATATCCTCAGGTGGCAGTACTCCGATAAAATGTGTGTACGAAAGGTTTCTGTTCATACGAAAATATTAACATGGCCTGAAACAGTTAAACAGTGGATAACAGGTATGATTTTTATTAGAATAGCAGGGGGTCTTTTAATTTCCCGAATCTTGGACTAATATGGGGCCGGATGACAGGTTAGCCCAAACTAACTTGAAATCCGAAGGAATATATATGAAAAAATTACTAACTGTACTACTTGTTCTTCTTATCTCTTTCTGTGTTTTTGCAGGGGGCAAGAAGGAGGCAAAATCAGATGTTGATTTATCATCTTTAAAAATTGCAGCTCCCAGTGGTGCACCTGCAATAGGTCTGGCTGTTGCTGCAGCTGAGAATCCTGAACTCTACACATTCATAGCAGCTGAAACAGTTACAGCTGAATTTGCCAACGGTACATCTGATTTCATAGTAGCCCCCATAAATGCAGGAGCCAAGCTCTACAAGATGGGTAAGTCCACCTACAAACTCGCTGCCGTTATCTCCTGGGGCAACCTTTTCTTTGCTTCCCAGAAGGAAAACTTCACTTTATCTGATATTGACGGAGCCGACATAACCATGTTTGGCGAGAACACCATCAACTCTTCCATAGCCCTTTATGCCCTTAAGAAAAACGGAATAACCCCTGCCAGTGTTTCCTACCTGGCTTCAGCTGCAAATACACAGCAGCTTTTGCTCTCTGATCCTTCTGCAATAGTTCTTACAGCAGAGCCGGCTCTTACAGCAGCAAGCGTAAAGAACAGTAATGTCACAGGCTATTCTGTTAATGAGGCTATGGAAAGCACGGGTTTCACTCAGGCAGGGCTTTTTGTTAAAGCATCACTGGCAGAAAACAGTCCTGAGACAGTTGATGCCTACCTTGAAGTAGCTAAAGCCTCCTGCGATAAGTGCACAACAGACTTAGAGACTGTGGCCAATGCTGCTGTGGAGCTTGAGATTCTTCCTTCCCTTAAGGTTGCTTTAAGCGCCATACCCAACTGCAGTATTAACTATGTGGCAGCTTTACAGGCAAAAGATAGCCTTGAAAGTACTGCAAATATTGATCTTAAACAGTTTGGCGGCTCCGTCCCGGCTGATGATTTCTACTATGGCACAAAATAAGCGACAGGATAACGCACTTGTATCTTTTCTCGGAATCATCCTCATAGGCTGTCTGATTCAGGCAGCCGGATGGCTTAAGGGGGACACTCTTGTCTTCCCGAATGTTATAGAAATACTCAAGGCCTTTGTAAATCTTCTTAAGAAGGAAGAGACCTATGCAAAGATTCTGGTAACTCTCAAAGACCTTTTATTCTCACTTTTAATTTCTTCTGCTCTCGGCATCACCTTTGGTGTTCTTGAGGGCAGAAGCCCGTTTTTCAGGGCTCTAATCAGGCCTCTTAAGATTCTTCTTCGCTCCATTCCCATGGTAATAATGGTGGTGATAATCATGGTCTTAACAGACTATGAGAGAGTGCCTGTGATAGCAACTTCTCTTTTTCTCATTCCCCTTATCAGCGAGGCCACCTGTGAAGGCTATCTGAGCCTTGATAAGGACCTTCTTGACGTGTACAGGATGGAGGGAAATTTCAGCTTCAGAATCTTAAGAACCGTCCACCTTCCTCTTATGGCAGGATATCTTAAGCAGGCCTACATAAGCGCAGTAGGTATGGGCATGAAGCTCGTAGTCTCAACCGAATATCTTGTTCAGACTAAAAACTCACTTGGCAAGGCCATCCACAGCAGCAGCTACTTCAACGAGTACCAGGATATTTACGCCTATGCCTTAATCATGATTGCCCTGGTTCTGCTCGTAAGCGAAGTCCCGGTTCTCCTGGGCAAGATTTCAAGACAAAAATAAACCGCCTCTCAAGCCAGTGTAGGAAATGGGCTTTTATTTTTGCCTAATCCGACATTTTTCTTCGGAAATCAGAATCTTTTAACCTAAAAACCGACAATCAAACATAACAGATACATAGTTTAAGCCTCCTATAATGAGGTGAACTTTATGACTGATTTCGAAATACTTTCTCTTGCCTTTATAGTCATGGGACTGTTGCTGAAAGCTCTCAGAAAAAAATAAAACTGCCTTGAGCAATAAGGCAGTTTATTAAAACATCTTAGAGGCTCAGCCGCTTATCCTGGCTGGACTCTATCTTTATTATAACAAAGCATCTGAAAATATCAATTAAGCAAGTTTACTATTTATATGTCCGGCCAGTAAACGGTAGGCGGTTTGAGCCTCATTACTTCCTGTAGTGGGGTGTTTGCCTCAAATCCTATGCAGGAAAGGAGGTGAACTATATGACTGATTTTGAGCTAATATCTCTGATCTTGATGATTATGGGGTTG
>JAILPZ010000053.1 GCA_024699225.1 Sphaerochaetaceae bacterium | reverse complement strand
CAAGCTTGCCGTGGCCACAAGCTCAGACAGGAAGAAGTTTCTGAGCAGCATGGCTGAAACCGGCCTTGATATTAATCTGTTTGATGCAGTCATATGTGGAGATGAGGTTGTACAGACCAAGCCAAGCGGAGATATTTACCGCTATGCTGCTGCAAAACTCTGCCTCTCCTACGAAGAGACAATAGTTGCCGAAGATGCGCTTAACGGACTCAGCGCTGCAAGAGATGCCTCCTGTTCAGCCATAGGAATCAGCACAAGCTTCTCTCCCGAGGAGCTTCTTCTCTCAGGGGCTGACTTTGTAATTCCTTCATTTGAGAATTTCGGAGACTTCTCTTCGGTAGAGGATTTCAATGTTCTTGTTGAAAAGAAGATTCAGGACACGGTAGATTCAACCTTCATCGGAAAACTTGTAGATGAAGCCTCAAAGACCATGCTTAAAGCCTACGCTCCGTACTCAAAGTTCCGCGTAGGAGCTGCCATCATGACTGATAAAGGCGGCATTTACCACGGCTGTAATGTGGAAAATGCTTCTTTTGGAGCTACAAGGTGTGCAGAGCAGGGAGCTACCCTGGCAGCTCTTGCTTCCGAGGGTCCGTCAGTGAGGTTCAAGGCACTTGCTGTTGCTACCGAGTCTGATGAGCCTGCACCTCCATGTGCAATATGCCGTCAGATTCTGAGTGAGTTCTCAAATCCTGATTTACAGATTTATCTATATTCAATAAAAACAAAAAAACTTTTACACTACAGTTTCAGTAAGCTTTTACCTAAGGTTTTTATTTTATGAGAAAGTTCTTGAGCATACTGTTTTTCTCTCTGTTTCTGATCCTTGCAGTTTCATGCGGGTCTACAAAGGCCATGGTTACTGATCCTGTCGTAACTGATACCGAAGTGGATTTGGGAGAAAAACTGGATATAATGAGCTTTTCCTCAGTAGAACTCAGAGATGTTGAAATATTTCATGACGGGGAACTCTGGCTTGATGAACTGGTCTCTTACGTAAATAAAGCTGAAAACTACATCTTGCTCTGTTCATTCCTTGTTTCAGAATGTGAGGAAAACGAAATTCTCTATGAAGCTCTTACCAGAAGGGCTCAGGAAGGTGTTGAGGTATACTTTATGTATGACTCTTCCAGTCTCATTGACATGACGGAGAGTAAATACCATTTAAGGAGCATTGACTGGATGAGGGAAAAGGGGGTTCATCTGTACAGATACAACTCCTACGCAATAGACCGTGCAGCCGGGCTTAATAAGTATTTTCTCAGGGAACACAGAAAACTTGTAGTAATAGACGGTCATACGGTAATGGTTGGCGGAATGAACCTTAATTACAATTCTACTACAAGCAGTCAGACCACAGGCCAGAGAGATGCCATGTATGTCTTTGAGTCCCCCGACTGTGCCCAGGTGCTTACTTCCATTTTTGTTGAAACGTGGGATACATACAGTTGGGAGGAGATTGGAGAGCTCAAGACTTCTGAAATACCTGACTATCCAGATAACGGATGGCTTCATGCCTGGGTTATTAATCAGGGAGGCTCGGACTCTACCATGTCTCTCCTTTTTGGTTCCATGTTCTACAGCGCAGAGAAGGAGATACTGTGTCTTCCACTACTTCCTCTGTTAAACGGAGATATGAAGAAAGCAATTAAAGATACAACAGACAGAGGAGTGGAGTTTACTCTGATTTTTCCTCTTGATGAGAGAACAGGTAACAGAATTGCTGCCAAGTACGGTGTGATGGATCTGCTGGACTGCGGAGTAAATGTCTACGGAGAAATAACTACAGATAAGACAGATAACCTTCTTCATGAGAAACTGATGATTGTGGACAGAAGGTATTCAATGATAGGGTCTGCAAATCTTAATTTCAGATCCCTTGCCCTGTCTAATGAGATGGCAATTATAATTGACAGTCCTGAATTTGCAGAGGTTCTCTGCAATCATTTTGAAAGTCTCATGAAAGACACTGAGCCTATTTTTGAAGAGAAAGCGCAAGAGTGGAGGAACTTCACTGGTTTTATCAACTTCATCCTCTGCACAATTATGGGGTAATTAATGAAAAAAGCAGTTTTAACTCTTATTCTGTTTCTGATTATTCTCACTTCTATCTCAGCTCTTGAAAAGTTCTCTACAGGGGTTGGAATTTCACTTACCGGCTCATCAGATGCCGCCACAGAAGTTGATATGAACTTTGTTTTCAGACCTTTCAGACTGAAATATGCAAATCCTTTTATAAACATTCAGAGTGGATTAAAGCTCAGCTCTTCAGGTCTCGGATGGTCGGGCCTTAAGGCCATGGTTTCACTGGAGCTGTTTAAGAGTATGAAGAATCCGCTTTCCTTTATCATGATTAATCCAGGCCCCTGGAGTCCGTCTCTGGGTGGCGGGGTGAGTCTGGAAGGCGGGCGGTTTTATCCTTATGCAGAGCTATCCCTTTTCAGGGTCCTGGATAAGGATTATATGTATGAATGGTTTGCCTTATCGGCAACATTTGACAAAACAGGGTTCAGGACCTGGAGCATAAGTCTGCTCAGAATGACTTCACTTTTCTGATGCCATGAAGAAACTTATCTGTATTTTTGTCGTGCTTTTACTTGTTTTTCCTCTTGTTGCTTCAGCTTTCATGCAGGATATCTCCATAAGGGTTGGCCATGGAAGCATTGTGGCCAGAGACGGAGAGTTCGGGCTTCATGTTCTGGGAGGAGTCTCCCTGGGGCTTACAAAGAGGGTGGAACTGAACCTTGAGGCCATGACGGAACTTGTTCCTTCTCCTTTCTCCGAGTTTGTCTGCGGTTTTGAAGCGGGACTATCCCTTATAGGGGACAGGGTTACAGGCACTGAATACTCGGGTTCAAACATAAACACACTGGTCAGCGCCGGATTCTTTGTAACGGAGGGTTTTGTTCCCACATATATCACGTTAAGATTTACTCCCATTGCAACGGGATCCCCTGAGTCCTCTCAGAGACAGTCATTCCTTCCCATAGGAATTGCGTGGAACTTCAGAGAGAATACTGTTTCTGTTTTTGTGAGCGCCATTATTTACGACTTCTATGTAAAGGGCTCCTGGAGAGATTACAGGTAACTTATTTTTCCAGAGCCATCATTTTGGCAACACGGTTCTGATGCCTGCTTTCCTTTGATACTTCCGTATCAATAAATCTCTGAATCATGCTCACAGGGCTTTCCGGATAGTCTATGCGTCCGCCGAAAGCTATGAAATTTGCGTTATTATGTTCTTTTGCCTTTTCTGCAGCATAACAGTTCTGCGGAAGGGCACATCTTATGCCTTTAATCTTGTTTGCAGAAATTGAAATACCAATTCCGGTACCGCAGCAGAGAATTCCGAAATCATAGGAACCTTTAAGGTACTCCCTGCAGGCAAGTTTTGCCTGATCCGGATAGTCACAACTGTCCTCGGTTTCTGTTCCGAGCCAGACAACTTCATGTCCTTTACCCTCAAGATAAGCCTTGAGTTCTCTTGCAATTTCGACTCCACCATGGTCATTTGCCATGACAATTCTGAGATTAGCGGACATACAGCCTCCTGTTACAGGCTTAATTCATTGGTGCCTGAGATATTTTGATTATACTTGGAATTCCGCGGATTGCCTTAACAATTTTCTTATATGATTCTTCTTTATCACATTCAAGCATGAAGGTTCCCTGCAGATTACCCATCTCATCATCAATAAGGCTTCCGGAAATGAGGTGTCCCTTGTAGTTTCTGATTGCGCCTTCAATCTCGCTGAACAGGTTCTGTGTTCTCTTGCTTATGACTGTAAAACGTCTTGTGATTGTCTCAGAGTCTGACTCCCATTCGACCGTTATCTTTCTCTGTTCAATCTCGGACATGTGTGCCAGGTTCGGGCAGTCTGCCCTGTGGACAATAATTCCCCTGCCTCTTGAAACATAGCCTACAATCTTATCTCCCGGAACAGGATTACAGCACTGAGCAATGCTTATCATCATGTTCTTTGTAGAACCGACAGTAACCGAGCTTCTGGAAATATCAGAGATGGAGCGGACAATGTCACTGTCTTTAAGCTCCGGTTCCGGTTCTGGCTCATGCTTTACCGCTTCTTCTATTTCCTTCTTCCTGGCAATAATGTTCTTCTCAATAACGAGGTTGTCATCATACTTGTTGAGCCAGTTTCTGATCTTTCTTCTGGCACTGGTTGTATGTGCATATTTAAGCCAGGTAACGCGCGGGTGGGCGTTTTTCTGGGTTATAATTTCAATAACCTGTGTGTTCTCAAGGCTCTGTCCAAGAGGAATGATGGCTCCGTTGGCCTTGGCACTGACCGTGTGGTTTCCGATTTCAGTATGGATGAGGTAGGCAAAGTCCAGGGCCGTAGCTCCTATAGGAAGCTCTATGGCCTGTCCTTTAGGTGTGAATACGTAGATTGTATCCTTTAAAAGCTCATCCTTGAGGTCTTCCATGAAGGACTCGCTCTGCTCAATCTCTGAGTTCCAGCTCTTGAGCTTGGTTGCAATTCTTGAAAGCTGGCGGCTGTCCATGTTTGACCAGTCCTGAGCGGCCTGGGCGCTTCCGCTCTGAGCCTTGTAGACCCAGTGGGAGGCAACACCGTACTCAGCAATCTGGTCCATCTCGTAGGTACGTATCTGAACTTCAAGAACAACACCGTTCATGGCCATGATAGTTGTATGGAGGCTCTGGTAGTTGTTAGCCTTAGGCATGGCAATATAGTCCTTGAACCTTCCTTCCATAGGCGGCCAGAGCTGATGGATTATTCCTATGAGTGTGTAGCACTCCGGAACAGAATTACAGATTACCCTCACCCCGAGAAGGTCAAAGATTTCATCAATCTCTTTTCTTCTCTTCTTCATCTTCATGTAGACGGAGTAGATATGCTTCTGTCTGGTCTTAATCGTAATTCCCTTGATTCCGGCCTTTATGCACGCATTTGCAATCTTCTTTCTGACAGTTTCAAGGTACTGAACGCTTTCAGCCTTCTTTTCCTTGAGGAAGCCTGCAATATATTCATAGGTGTCGGGCTTGAGAGCCTTAAGACAGAGGTCTTCAAGTTCAGCCTTCATCCAGAAAATACCGAGTCTGTCGGCAAGCGGAGCGTAAATATCAAGACACTCCTTTGCCTTTTCCTTTGCACGGACCGGATCCATGTACTGAAGGGTACGCATGTTGTGAAGCTTATCGGAGAGCTTGATGATTATGACCGGCATGTTCTTGCTCATGGCAATAAACATCTTTCTTATGGTCTCAGCCTCCGCCAGGCTTCTTGAAAGGTTCTTGATGGCCTTAATCTTGGTAACACCCTGAACCAGCTCACAGACATTCTTTCCGAACAGGGCTGTAACTTCCTCTTCCGTTGCATCAGTATCTTCGATTACATCGTGAAGAAGACCGGCACAGACAGTGTCGGCATCCATATTGAATTTCTGGACAAGTATTTCGCCTACAGCAAGGGGATGAATTATATAGGGCTCGCCGCTCTTTCTCTTCTGGTCAATATGCTTCTCATTGGCATAAAAAGCGGCCTTCGCAATTTTTTCCCTGTCTTCCGGTGAGTATTTATCAGTCTTGGTAAGAAATCTGTTAATCAACTCTTCGTACATAAGCTAATTTATACAATTTTAGGCCTGTCTTGGCAACTTTTTACCGCAAACAACCCTGTCTCTGAGGCCCAGGTCCCTGATAATCTCAACTTCCTCAAAGCCACTGTGCTGAAGAAGTGCCTCCGTACGCGGCCCCTGGTCGTAACCTGTTTCCATCAAAAGGTATCCGCCATCCCTAAGGTACAGGGGAGAGAGGTCTGCTATCCTGCGGATTAAATCCAGTCCGTCCTTCCCTCCGTCCAGTGCAAGAAGGGGCTCTGCCTGCACCTCTGCAGGCAATGTTCCTACCACGGCGCTTTCAATGTACGGTGGATTGGCTGTTATCATGTCAAACTTCTGTCCCTCAAAGCCGTCAAACAGGTCTGACAGAATACAGTTAACACTAACAGGCTTATCTTTCAGAATTAAAGAAGCGTTTTCCTTCATGGCCTTAAAGGCCGTCTTACTTATATCCGAGAGGGTAAGACTCAGGTTCTTAAAACTGCCGCACAGCTCAAGAGCACAGCTTATTCCCACGCACCCCGTTCCTGAGCACAGGTCAAGAATCTTAAAGCTTTCCCTGTTTTCTGTTTCAAGAGCCTTACTGACAGCACTTTCAACCAGAGTCTCCGTATCCGGCTGGGGTATAAGAACTCCTTTAGGCGTGTGGAAAACTGATTTCCAGAAACCCCTCGTGCCTGTTATGTAGGATAGTGGTTCTCCTGTTTTTCTTCTTGCAATCAGATTCTTTATTTTTTCTTCTTTATCAGGGTCCAGTTCGTCCTTCTCGTGAAGAAACAGTCCCGTGCGGTCCAGGGAAGTGACGAATTCAAAAATAAGCTCAGCGTCCAGAGAAGGGGAGTCAGATACACTCTCAAGCTCCCTTACACTCTTTCTGTACAGCTCTCCGGTAGTCATTATTTTGCCTCTTTAAGGGCAGCTTCTCCGGCACTTATCTTAAGGGCCTCTATTACCTGCTCAAGGTGGCCTTCCATTACAAGGTCAAGATTATAGAGGGTAAGGTTTATCCTGTGGTCGGTAAGACGGTTCTGAGGGAAGTTGTAGGTGCGGATTCTTTCGCTTCTGTCTCCGGAACCGACCTGACTCTTTCTTTCTTCGGCTCTTTCACGGGCCTTTTTCTCGGTTTCCATTTCATAGAGTCTTGAGCGCAGGACCCTCATGGCTTCTTCCCTGTTCTGAAGCTGTGACTTCTGGTTCTGACAGATTACGGTAAGTCCTGTGGGAAGGTGGATAATTCTTACGGCACTTTCAGTTGTGTTGACACACTGACCGCCCGGACCTCCGGCCCTCATTACGTCTATCCTCAGGTCTTCCTGACGTATATTTACCTCTGCCTGTTCCGGCTCGGGAAGTACTGCAACTGTTACGGCAGATGTATGGATTCTTCCGCCTGATTCCGTCTCCGGAACCCTCTGAACGCGGTGAACGCCGCTTTCCCATCTGAGGGAGCCGTATACATCTTTTCCGCTTATGGAGAGGATTATTTCCTTGTAGCCGCCAAGCCCTGTTTCATTTGAGCTTATTTCCTTTACCTTCCATCTGTTGAACTGGGCAAAGTACATGTACATGCGGTACAGGTCTGCTGCAAAGAGGGCAGCTTCGTCTCCGCCTGTTCCGGCCCTGATTTCCATGATTATATCTTTTCCCTCAAGAGGATCTGGCGGTATGAGGAGCATCTTGGATTTTTTACGGCACTCTTCAATCTGCTGCTCAATCTCAGAAAGCTCTTCTCTGGCCATTTCTCCCAGTTCTCCGCCTTCTTTTACCAGCATCTCGTTCTCTTCCTGTCTGGAAATAAGCGTACTGAGCCTCTCCAGTTCCTCTACAACGGGGACCAGGTGGCTGCGTTCCAGCATGAGGGAACGGTAAAGATCCATATTTTTCATGACATCCGGATCGGAAAGTTTTTTGTCTGTTTCTTCCAGCTGACTCTTGAAGCCGGGCAGTTTGCTCAGTAAATCATCCATTCGTTTAAGAAAACCTCTGTTAGGACTCTATACGTAAAACGCCTGTAGGACAAGCCTTCACGCACTTTCCGCAGGCAATACACTTGGTTGCAGTGCCGTTATTGATAACAATGAGGTCAAGAGGACAGGCATCCTTGCAGTCTCCGCAGCCGTTACACATTTTTATATCTACAACATATACTCCGAAACGGTTCCTGTTTATGGCACCCTTCTTACAGGCCCTTGCACAGGCTCCGCACTGTATACATGTGACAGGACGTGTAATCTCACCTGAAATACCGCTTTCGTTTCCTATTCCCTTTCTTGCACGTACCTGAAGGTATGCAAGGGATGATTTCTCACTCTTGAAATATGTAGTTGAACAGGCCCTCATGCATTCCTTACAGCTTATGCACCTCTTGTTCCTGTCTGCTGTCAGAACGCGTGATTTTCTGGAAACAGCCTGACTTTCAAGAGGAATATAAGGCGTGTTGCTTACCGGAAGTGAGCTTCTTTCCTCTCCATCCAGCTGTTCATATGCATCAGCTACTGCCGGAGCGGTAGGAATGGATGTTATTTCTCCAAGACCGATTCCTCCGAAAGATGTATCAAGTCCTTCTTTTTCTACTATTACGGCTTTTATCTCAGGCAGCTCATCTGCACGGAACAGTCCAAGACTTCCGAACTTGTCCTGAGGAATACAGTTTTTCAGGGTGTAGCGTTCCCTTAGCGCATATCCCAGTCCCATTACGACTCCGCCTTCTATCTGGCCTTCAACGTTTGTCGGGTTGATGGCTCTTCCCACATCATGGGCGGCAATGAGTTTCTCAACCTTGTGAGTCTTTGGGTCAAGAATACACATCTGGGTTGCAAATCCGTATGCTACATGGCTTTTAGGATGGGGGAGGTCTGACCCGAAGGGATCTGTTTTTGCAAGATACTCGGCAAAGAAGTGTTGTCCTTCAAGGCTTTCAAGGGTTTCGCCCCTGTCCAGTGCTTCCTTAAGCTTGACTCCTGCCCTGCGTGCTGCTTCTCCGCTGACTGTTGTATGTCTTGAGCCGGAAGAGGTTCCGCTGTCAGGTGCCCTGTCACTTCTGGATCTCTCTTCTTCAACCAGATTTCCATTTAGGCCGCTTGCCTGACACACCATCTGTTTTAGAACCGTGCAGAGTCCCTGACCAAGACATGAGCCGCCACAGTGGATTATTACTTTTCCGTCTTTTACCTCAAGGTCAACCCTTCCGTAATCAGGAAGCCCGACTCCTACGCCGGCATTTTTCATGGCACAGGCTATTCCTACATGACTGTTTGCATAGAACTCATCCTTAACTGCCTCCAGTGTTTCTGCAAGTCCTGTGTACTGGTCAGCTATCTGTCCGTTTGGAAGTTCCTGACCGGGTCTGATTGCGTTTCTGTAACGCATTTCCCAGTGTGATATTCCGACTTTGTCTGCAAGGCGGTTTATCATGCTTTCAACTGCAAAACAGCTCTGCGTTACTCCAAAGCCTCTGAAGGCTCCGGCAGGAGGGTTGTTTGTATACCAGGCGTACCCGTCAATCTTGAAGTTCTGATAGTTGTATGGCCCGGCTGCGTGGGTGCAGGCCCTCTGAAGAACAGGTACTCCCAGTGAGGCGTATGCTCCTGTATCAGTTACAAGCTTTGCCTTCAAGCCTTTTATTATTCCGTCTTTTGTACAGCCCATTGTCATATCTATACTCATGGGGTGGCGCTTCGGGTGTACGTTGATACTCTCCTGTCTGGTGAGTTTCATCTTGCACGGTCTTCCGGTCAGAAGGGCTCCCAAGGCACTCAGGTGCTGGACAGTAACGTCCTCCTTACCTCCGAATCCTCCGCCTACATAGCAGTTCTCAACTACTACAAGATCCTCACTGAGACCCAGGAAAGGAGCGGTTTCTCTTCTTGTGTCATAGACTCCCTGGTCTGTTGAATAGATTTTTACTCCGCCGTTTTCAAGCGGATAGGCAAAAGCACATTCCGTTTCAATGAATGCATGCTCTGTCCACGGAGTCTCAAAGTGTCCGGATATTACATAATCAGATTCTGAAAGGGCTTTCTCTACATCTCCTCTGTCTACATGTGTCTCTCCGAGGAGGTTTCCTTCTTCATGAACCAGGGGAGCTCCTTCCTTCATGGCTTCCTGAGGAGAGGAGACAAAGGGGAGAACTTCATATTCGACCTTTACAAGATCTCTTGCCTTCATGGCTGCACTTCTTGTCTCTGCTGCTACGAGGGCTATTACATCCCCTATATATCTTGTTGTCTCTCCTACGGCAATGAATGCATCCCAGTCTTTCTTGATGTGGCCTACCTTTTTATTTCCGGGAACATCTGCAGCTGTATAGATTGAATAGACGCCCGGCACGTTCATTGCAATGGAAGTATCTATTGAAAGAACTCTGGCTCTGGGGTGCTTCGAGCGCACTGCAACCAGATTGAGCTGGTTGTCATCATACATGTCATCCGGGTATATTGCCCTGCCGGTGGTTTTATCAAGGACATCAACCCTGTGAACCCTTTCTCCTACAAGCCAGTTTCTGCTGTCTTTGAGTTCTCTGTCGGATTTTTCCTGTCTGAACAGCTCTGCTGCCATCTCTATTGCCTTGACAATCTTTACATATCCGGTACATCTGCATATGTTGTTTCTTATTGCATGCCTGATTTCTTTTTCAGTGGGGGAGGGGTTTTTATCCAGGAGTCCCTTGGCACAGATTATCATTCCCGGGGTGCAGTAACCGCACTGTACGGCACCGGCTTCTCCGAATGCGTATGTAAAAATCTTCTTTTCACTGTCACTGAGTCCTTCAAGGGTTGTTACGGTCTTGCCTTCTACTTCTGTCGTTAAAAGCGTACATGCCCTTACCGGCTCTCCGTCAACAAGGATTGTACAGGCTCCGCAGGCGCCTTCAGAACACCCGTCCTTTACAGATGTAAGGTGAAGGTTGAATCTCAGAAAGTTTATCAGCCTTTTCTCGTCCTCAATCTGCACGATTTTGCCGTTAACAGTGAAATTTCCCATATCTTTCTCCATGATTCATGTTACAATAAATTATGTTACGGGTAAGTACAAAAGTCAAAGCTTTGTCTTTTTCCGTGCTTACTTAATAAATTCCTGACATCATGAAAAAATTTCTTGCGGGCTCTGAAAATCATGGGTTAGGATTTGATACTAGGCAGATTTTGGAAGTTCTGTCACAGGAAAGGTATGGGAAAAAGGATTAGTTTTAAGCAGTACAGAGCTACGGATTTGGCCCTGTTTGCGGTGATTATGATTGTTTTTGAAGTGATTGTAGTCAAAGCTGCTCCTGCATTTTCCTCTCAGCCTTATTCCCTGTCGATCGTACCCGCCGTCACATGTATTGTTTACATGCGCTGGGGAGTATGGGGATGTATACATGCAGTGCTTGGAGGTCTTGTATTTTGCCTGACATCACATGCGGATGTCGCACAATACGAGATTTACATGGCAGGAAACCTTCTTTCAGGAGTAGCTCTGCTGCTGTTTGTATATCTGGGCAAGGAAAAGGTGAGGTCAAAAGTATTTTTGTCCCTCGCATTTGCTGTTCTTGTGGCACTTCTTATGCAGGTCGGACGTGGTCTGGTAGCATGGATGCTGGGTAATCCGTTCGGCATTGTCCTAAAGTTTGTCGCAACTGATTCGCTGTCCGGAGTGTTTGCAGTCGTAATCATCTGGATAGTCAGAAGACTGGATGGTGTCTTTGAAGACCAGAAAGCCTATCTGTTCAGAATCAACAGGGAAGAAGAGGAGGAGCGTAATGAAAGTTAAGGCAACTGATTACCTTATCTATGATGAAGAGACAAAAGTCTACAAAGAAAGCCCCGAACAGAGAGTCAGGGATGATGTAGAAAAACATTACTGGCGTCATGTCGGTCTTGCAGTCGCAAAGGACTGGAGACTATATATCATGATCCTTC
This sequence comes from Sphaerochaetaceae bacterium, assembly GCA_024699225.1. Lineage (GTDB taxonomy): Bacteria > Spirochaetota > Spirochaetia > Sphaerochaetales > Sphaerochaetaceae > UBA1265. Next base: position 20,927 of record JAILPZ010000053.1, on the reverse strand, counting down.
CAATGTTGCTTGTCTTCCTGTTCTGGAGATATTTTCCGATGTATGAGCTTCTCGGATGTTTCAAAGTATCTGATGAAGTCCTTCCGGTATCCCAGCAGTTATTCTCGGGTTTCTCATATTTCAAGCGTCTGCTTGTTTCTGGAGATGCCCTTTCAACAGAGTTCTGGAGAGCTCTTCGTAACACATTCCTTTTGAGTTTCTATGGACTGTGTTTCGGCTTCCCGGTACCTATTATTCTTGCTCTGTTCTTCAATGAAGTCAGATCAAACGCAGCAAGAAGCGTCTTCCAGGTTCTCACATATCTTCCTAAGTTTATGTCAACCGTTGTTATGACATCTCTGATTACCATGCTTGTAAAGCAGGGTTCTCTTACACAGAGCTACGGTGTCCTTTCACAGCTTATGGAGAAGGTTGGAATGATCAGCCATGAGACAGCTCAGGCAGGTCTTCTTAACAATCCTGCATACTTCAGAACCATTTACCAGCTCAGCGGTATCTGGGAGACTGCAGGTTATGGAAGTATTGTTTACTTTGCCGCTATTATTGCCATTTCACCGACCAGCTATGAAGCTGCACAGATCGACGGAGCAGGCAAGATGGCTCAGATGAAGTACGTTGTCCTTCCAAGTATTCTTTCAACAATCGTTATCATGCTTATTACCAGAATCGGTACTCTGCTCAGTATCGGATACGAGAAAGTCCTTCTGTTGTACAACCCGAACACATACGTCACTGCAGATGTTGTTTCAACATTCGCACAGCGCTACGGTCTCCAGGGTGCATCAAAGGGAATTGCTTCCGCAGCTGAAATGATGAACAACGTTATCGGTATGCTGCTTGTTATCGGTTCCAATACGATTGCCAGAAAGGCATCTAACGTTTCACTTTACTAAGGGAGGATTACGGATATGAAAAGAAAACTTGAAACATCAGAACTTATCTTCAAGATTATCAGCTATCTGTTCCTTACAATGTTCTCAATCATGTGTCTCTATCCGTTTGTCTATGCAATTTCTGCAGCAATAAGCGGAAGACAGGCAGTTGAGTACTCACAGGTTGTCCTCTTCCCGAAACAGATACAGTTTGAAGCTTTCAGCAGGATGTTCAACAACAATATGTTCTGGAACTCCTACTCAAATACATTGTTCATCACACTTTACGGAACAATCTTCGCACTCGGATACTCAATCCTCGGTGCTTATGCCCTTTCCAAGAAGAGACTTCTTTTCAGGAAGTTCTTCAACTTCTTCCTGGTATTCACCATGTGGTTCTCAGCAGGTATTGTTCCTCAGTACCTCAACTACCTGAACACCAAGTCAGTCTTCACAGGAATCGGTATTACAGACGATAAGTGGCTTGTTGTTATCGCCATGGGTATGGCAGCCATGAACGTCATCCTGCTTCGTAACGCATTCGAAAACGTTCCTTCCGAAATTGAGGAAGCAGCAATCGTTGACGGTGCTACCGAATTCCAGGTTCTTTCAAAGGTTTACATACCAATGAGTAAATCAACCATTGCAACAGTAGCTCTGTTCTTCGGAATTTCAAGATGGAACGGATACTTCTGGGCACGTCAGATGATCAGTAACAGCAACGAGCATCCATTGATGGTTTTCATCAGACTTCTGCTCGAGGAATATACTGACCCTGAAGCAATGGCCGGATGGAATGAAGTATATGCATCAGACTCAGTCATCTATGCTCTGATCGTATGTTCAATTGTTCCTATCCTTATTATCTACCCGTTCATCCAGAAGTACTTTGCCAAGGGTGTCAACATGGGTGGTGTTAAAGAGTAATAATCGGGTCTTCCCCGTAATTATTAGAAAAAATTTAGTTTTCATTTGAGGCATTATCTTTTGAAAACGATATGGAGGAAAAAATGAAGAAAACAATCATCACTTTACTGGTTGTTATGCTTGCTATGTTCGCATTTGTTGGCTGCGGTAAGTCTTCAAGTTCAATTCAGGTTGCTGATACACCTGCTACAACTACAACAACTACTACAACTACAACAACTACAACAACACAGGCAGCAGCTCCTGCAGTAGAAGTAAAGGAAGAAGTCAAGGAGCTTACCTATAAAGACGGTACAGTTCTTAGAATGGCAACCGGTTATAACAATAAGAAAACTGGCCTTACTTTTGATGCAAGTGTTGTTGGTGAAGGTATCACACTTGGTGGAGTTACATATCACTCTGGCGATTTCAAGCCGACTTGGGTTGAAGTACAGAACATTCTCAACGTAAAGCTTGAGGATAAGTACCAGGGTAACAGTGCTGCTAACGAGCTTAAGTACTGGAAAGAAAGACTTGGTGACGTTGATATCATCATGGGTGGTTCATCAACTCTGAACGAGTATGGTGAAGCCGGTAGCTTTGTCAACCTTGCTGAGTACCTTGATTACATGCCAAACTTCAAGGCTTATCTTGATGCCAACCCGATCGTAAGACTTTCTATCACAGGTAACACAACATCTGGTGCTATTTACTTTGCTCCTTACTTCGACGGTGTTAACGATATTGAAAGAATGCCTCTCATGAGAGTTGATATGCTCGAGAAGCTTCTTGACGGCGAAGGCAAGTTCACAGCTGAAAAGTGTGGAAATCTCACAGTTGTTGAGTACGAACCATACATGCCTGAAAGCGGAAAGGTCACAATTGAGACTCCTAACGCTGAAGGAACAGCTACATTCATGCTGACAAAGAACTATGACAAGGCTGGTAACATCGTTGCTAAGATGAACGCAGCTATTGCCAAGGGCGGACTCAGTGGTGTTGATGCTGTCAACATGCTCAGAGATTACATTGATGCTGCATATGACGGATACTATGGAACAAAGAGATCTAACCTCTTTGCCGGTCAGGATGCTGCATGGGATGCAGACGAAATGGTAGCTCTCCTCCGCTGTGTTGTTTCTAACGCTTACACACTCAACGGAACAGATTCAATCCAGGGTCTCTTCTCACGTGAAGATGCTAACCTCAGCAGACAGGCTGATATGATCAGATTCACAAGCACACTCTTCGGTATCCGCGGTCTTGAATCAAGACAGGATTACCTCTACTTCGATGCTGATGGTTCCCTCAAGGATGCCAGACAGGACGAGAAGACATACGAAGCTGTTAACAGAATGAGAGCTCTTGCTCTTGAAGGTCTTATCTCTAAGTCATTCATTGACGGTTCAAACGAAAAGTCTGCAACTATCATTGAGAACGACATTGGTTTCATGAGCTATGACTACAACCAGACACAGACCATCTTCAACAACGACGGAAAGCTTCAGGAAGGCGAAGTTTACAGAGCTGCAATGGTTCCAGTAGCACGCTGGTACGATGGCACAGATCCAAACGGCGTTTACATGAGATTTACAGAGTCATGGCGTTCAGTTAAGACAACAGGTTGGTCAATCTCCAAGGCTGGTGTCGGTTCTGACACAGACAAGCTCAACGCTGCTCTTAAGCTTCTTGACTTTGCTTACAGCGAAAGAGGACAGATCCTTCTCAGCTACGGTCCAGATGTATTCATCAAGACAAACGCAGACGGTTCTTATGTAACATTCAACTTTAACGGAAAGGAAATGCCGGTTATTGCTGACGAAACAAAGGCTAAGCTCTGGGAGCTGGCTGGTGGTAACTACACCAACTTCGCAAGACAGTATCTCGGTTCAACACTCCACTTCGTTAAGAGCCAGGCATTCGAATTCCAGTGCACAACTGACGCCGGTATGGAAGGTGCAGGATACATTTCTAAGGCTATTGCTCTTGGAACAATCAAGCATCCTGAACTCGCAGTTGCAAAGAATATGTGGTACACATCTATTCCTACAACTCTGCCGACAACAACAGTTGAGACATCAACAATTCAGGGTTACACAGAACTTACAACAATGTTCTCAACAACCAAGAATGAGTACAACGTTCTTGTTGACATGATCCAGAAGGGATACACACTTGACGGTGTTTCTTCAGAAGCTGACATGGTCAATAAGGTAACAAACGAATGGGGCGGAAAGCAGTATCTTAAGATTAAGGGTACTCAGTGGTCACGTCTCTTAAAATTCTACGAAGGTCTTTAATAGACTAACAATTAATTAAAACAGTCCGGACCGGGGACTGTATGGTTCCCGGTCTGGAATTTTGGATAAGTTTAGGAGGAGTTATGTACAGAAAACAGATGAAATTTCAGAAACTTTTCTGTGTAATCGCATTAGTGGCCAGCGTGGTGGTCTTCATCTATTCTCTTGGAATAATGACGGACCTTTTTGATTGCCTTTATTCCACGATGATGGATCCTACAGATATAGACTCAACATGGGTGAGTGGTTCACAGGTCTATTATTACATGCAGGGTTTCAATAGGAGTTTCCTTTCTTATTCGATAGTCCTGTTACTGTTAGCATGTCTCCTCTTCATTACCAATACAGACAAGCGCAGAAGATACTATATAGCAAACTATGTTTCTGTAGGTTTATACTCAGCATGTGCTCTCTATATAGTCTTCTGGGGACACTCACAGATTCAGTACTACAAAGCACTGTGGAAACAGGTAAACTTTGAGGAACTCAAAGACTTTGCTGAAACATTCAATTCAGCTTATACAGAATCTACATTCTGGTTTGATATCCATTACCTGGTATTTGGCATCTTACTCGTCGCTGTAGGACTTCTTGTTTACAACGTAATCTGGAAGAACAGCCTCATGAAGGAAGAAGCCAAGGTTATTGCCAAAGGAAAGGAGGAAGCATGAAAAAGGAAATTGATGCTAATATAACAGTAGACCGCATGCGTTATACAAAGAATAAGACGGCTGCAAATCTTGCTATCCTGGCAATTCTTTTTGATGTTTTCTATTTTGTTAACATTTACAAGTCTGACGTAAGTACTTACTACTACAACATTCTTGTTGGTGGTTCTATTGTATTCAATCTTTTGTTCTTACTTGCTGCATTCCTTTGCTCAGAGGAAATCAAGCAGTATAACGAAAAGTATTGTTACCTTCTGTTAGCAATGGGAGTCATCCAGTTTGTAAGAATCTTCATAATTCCTACAGCTGCTCACAGCGCAACAGTAGTTATTTCCAATGTTGAAAAACAGGTCATGGAGGACGGTCAGTTCATCCGCTGCGTCCTTTACCTCTGTATTTCAGGTGCCTGCTGTATTGCCGGTGCTCTGATTGGTATAGCCAGAAGCCGCAAGCTTAAGGCTTATATTGCAACACTTGGTGAGGAAAAGAGGAGAGACTGATGGCTAACCTGAAATTACAGCATATTGACAAGATATATGATGGTGGCGTAAAAGCCGTTGAGGATTTTAACCTTGACGTTAAAGACGGAGAACTTATTGTTCTTGTCGGTCCGTCAGGATGTGGAAAGTCCACAACACTCAGAATGGTTGCCGGTCTTGAAGATATTTCAAACGGTCATCTCATTCTTGATGATAAAGACATTACCCGTGTTCCGGCAAAGGACAGAGATATGGCAATGGTTTTCCAGAGCTATGCTCTTTACGGACACATGACTATTTATGAAAACATGGCATTCTCACTTACCCTCAGAAAGGAAGATCCGAATGTCATCCATAAGAAGGTTCTTGCAGCAGCAGAAATCCTTAACCTTACAACTCAGCTCAACAAAAAGCCGAGCCAGCTCTCTGGTGGACAGAGACAGCGTGTAGCCATGGGCCGTGCTATTGTAAGAACACCTAAGGTCTTCCTGTTCGACGAACCTCTTTCAAACCTTGATGCAAAGCTCAGAGGATCCACAAGAAGAGAGATTCTTCTTCTCCATAAGAGACTCAAGGCTACCATGATGTATGTTACACATGACCAGACAGAAGCTCTGACACTCGCTGACAGAATTGTATGTATGTCCATGGGTAAGGTTCAGCAGATTGGAACACCACTTGAGCTCTACGATCATCCGAACAATGTATTCGTTGCAACATTCATCGGACTTCCTCCTATGAATATGTTTGACGTCAAGGTATTTGCTGATCATCTTGAAGGAAAAGGATTCAAGGTTCCTCTTGATGATGAGAGCAAGAAGCTTCTCAAGAGTTATGTCGGTAAGGAGATCATTCTTGGTATCAGACCGGAAAACCTTGTTGAAGGTAAGGATATTGCCGTCAAGGTCGATGCAAATGAAAACCTCGGCATGAACACTCTGGTCAATGGTCACATCCAGGATGGTGCAAAAACATATGACAGAATCGTATGTAAGCTCCGCGGCTGGTGTAACTACAAGGCCGGTGATACAGCCATGGTTTCCGTCACAAGAATGCACTTCTTTGACAAGGATACAACACAAGCAATTAGAGGTAAGGAGAGCAAATAATGTTTAAAGGATTAAAAGAACGTCTTAGAAAATTTGTGGTTGCCTTAAAGAGAAATCCACAGAGAATTCCTCTTGTTGCACTTGTTCTCAGCTTTGGATACTACTCATTCAATCTTACTTGTATTTCAAATACTACAGCTAAGATTAACAGCCCCGGTATGGGAATCTTCGGATTCATTACCATGCTGTTCTCCATGCTTTCCATGGTTGCTTTCATGAACTCTTTCCCGCACAGAAAGCCGGTCAATAAGGTCATGCTTGCTCTTACTCTTGCAATGGTTGCTCTTGTTATCTTTGCAGACTTCCAGTACAAGGCTCTTATCATGCATGCCGTTGATCCGAGTAACCCGAACCACATTACTGTTACTCAGAATACAATCTATATTGTTGATGCATACAACATGCTTACAAAACATATTGTATTCCTTTGTATTTCTGTCGCTCTTACTGTTCTTCTTCCTGTATACGGCAAGCTTCTCAAGAAGATTAATACAAGTATCAAGGTTGAAGGTTATGGCAAGATGGATGCCATTGAGCTGAACGACTGAGTATGAGCAGAAAGTACGAGAAAGAAGAGCAGATTGACAAGGATTTCTACAAACTTAACAAAAAGGCTGTAGAAGACCTTGTCACTGCAGACAAGGAAAACTCTCCTGAGGTTTCAAGGGAGGAACTGAAGCAGTACAGGAAACATTCTTCACTGAATATTCCTAACTGGCTGAAGGTAGTTTTCATCAAGTTCTGGTTTGCAGGTGCAGGCTGCTACTTCTTTCTGTGGGGATTAGGAATTTACGTTCCGTCCGGGCTTGATTTGATGGCTATAACAGCTCTCGCAATGGGATTTGTTACAGACATTCTGGTAAACAACATTTTGAGGTTCATGGAGGAAACTCCGGGAGCCAATGATAAATGGATGATGGTTACAGTCAGAGGCTTTGTCAGCCTTATCCTGAATGTGATCTATTCATTCGTAATCATGTTCTGTGTGTATGCAACATACAACGGAATAAACAGGCTGATAATTGGTATGACCGGAAAAACGGATACTCTTCCGTTTGCAGTTGAACCGGTGGCATTCGGACTCATCTACATGGGTGTTGATATGCTCTTTGTGGGCCTTAAGAGGTTGGTAGTTAAGAATCTGGCAGGAGCCAGGAAAAAAGAAGAAAAGAGTTGAAGGAGGAGTCATAGATGGCATACCTGACTTTAAAGAACATAAACAAGATTTATCCGAACGGTTTCCATGCTGTTCATAACTTTAATCTTGATATTGAGAAAGGTGAGTTTATCATCTTTGTCGGACCTTCCGGTTGCGGAAAGTCCACTACACTGCGCATGATTGCCGGTCTCGAAGATATCAGTAACGGTGACTTCCTCATTGGTGACACACGCGTCAATGAGAAGGGACCTCGTGAAAGAGGAATAGCAATGGTCTTCCAGAGCTATGCTCTTTATCCCCAGATGACCGTTTATGATAATCTTGGATTCGGTCTTAACCTTCAGGGTGTTGACGAAGACGTTATCGAAGAAAAGGTTAAGAGCGTTGCAAAGATTCTTGGTCTTACCGAGTATCTTGACAGACTTCCGAAGGCACTCTCCGGTGGTCAGAGACAGCGTGTTGCTGTCGGAAGAGCACTTATCCGTCACGTCAATATTCTCCTGATGGACGAGCCGCTTTCAAACCTTGACGCAAAGCAGCGTGTTACAATGCGTTCTGAGATTACTCAGATTCACGAGAAGACCGGTGCTACAACCATCTACGTCACACACGACCAGACAGAAGCTATGACCATGGCTGACAGAATTGTCGTTATGAAGGAAGGTTACATCCAGCAGGTCGGATCACCTTATGATCTTTATTTCAATCCGGTCAACGTCTTCGTTGCAGGATTTATTGGAGAACCTCCAATGAACTTTGCACGTGGAGTTGTAAATGGCGGAAAGTTCAAGATTGGTTCAAACACCATTGATCTTACAGGAAAACTCGGCAAGAATGCCAAGAAGTACGAAGGAAAAGAAATTGTATTCGGTTTCAGACCTGAGTCAGTTGTTCTTGGTGCTGTTGACGGTGCTGCACAGGTTAAGGGAACCGTTGAGCTTACCGAGCTTCTCGGTGACAACACAAACGTCTACATGGACATTCAGGGCGTCAAGAGTATTCTCAAGATTGATCCGCATGATACACCGAAGACAGATGCTGATATCGTATTCTCAATTCCGCAGGAGAGCATTTACCTCTTTGACGGAGAGACAGAGTTTGTTATCAAATAATCTTCAGATGAATGAAGTGAAGAGGTCGCGCTGCGGCCTCTTTTTTTTCTGTCTTTACTCTTCATTACAGGTTAAAATTAATCAGGAAGTGAAATATGAAAGCTCTTAATTTCGGTTCATTGAACTTGGACTACATCTACAGAATTGATCATTTTGTTGCTGCAGGAGAAACCCTGAGGGCAAAGAGTGTAAGGATTGTCTCTGGAGGAAAGGGGCTTAACCAGTCCCTGGCTCTTTCACGCGCCGGGGTTGAAGTCTTTCATGCAGGCTGTGTCGGAGAGGGTGGACAGGTCTTAACCGATATTCTCAAGCACAATGGAATCAACACTGATTTCATTACAAAGGTTGATGAGGTTCAGGGAAATGCAATTATCCAAGTCACTGATCAGGGAGAGAACTGCATTTTGATAAACGGAGGATCCAACCGCTGCATAACCGATGAGCAGATAGACAGAACCCTTCTGAACTTTGAAAACGGAGATTACCTCATGCTTCAGAATGAGGTTAACAATATTGATCAGATTATTAACAAGGCCTCAATGAGGGGAATGAGGATTTTCCTCAATCCATCTCCCTTTGATGAGAACCTTCATGAGATAGACTGGAGCAGGCTCACCTGGATTATAGTAAATGAAGTTGAAGCTTCCATTCTGATGAGGGACTTCCTCTATCAGGAAGACTTTGACATTGTTCAGGATCCTCAGTCCTTCTTTGATGCAGTTCATGAAAAGTGGCAGGACCTCAACGTTGTGCTCACCCTTGGACCAAACGGCGCCTGGGCTTTTACTAACAGGGAAAGCGTTTTCCAGCCTGCCTTAAAGGCAAAGGTCGTTGATTCAACTGCTGCAGGAGACGTCTTCTCAGGATTCTTCCTCGGCTCACTGATGAAGGGAGAGACTCTGGAGCAGAGCATGAAATATGCAGCTAAGGCCGCTTCAATCTGTGTCAGCCGCAGTGGTGCAGCCCCTTCAATTCCTTTTGCCTCAGAGGTTTTCTAAATACATTTTTTTTAGTAAATTAGTGCAGAGGATAAAATCAAATGAGAAATTTAAAGAAAACTCCTATTACTTTGCTCTGCGGTTATCTCGGAGCCGGTAAGACAACTCTTCTGAACAAGGTTCTTACAAACCAGAAGGGCTATAAGGTTGCCGTCATAGTAAACGACATTGGTGAAATAAATGTAGATGCTTCCCTTATTGCAAAGGGCGGAAACATTACTGATACAAGTGACATTGTCCCTCTCACAAACGGCTGTATCTGCTGCACATTAAAGAGCAAACTTGCTGAAAACATTGAGAAGATCATTGCCTCAGGCAAGTACGACTATATTCTGATTGAGGCTTCAGGTGTCTGTGAGCCCATGCCGATTGCTCAGGAGCTTGAGCTCATTGAAAACGGCAGAGTTGATAACGTTGTAGGCGTTGTAGATGCTTCAAGGCTTGTCGAAGAGTTCGCAGGCGGAGAGAAGCTGCTCAGAAAGGATGAGATTGATGAGGAAGACATTGAGAGCCTCCTCATTCAGCAGATTGAGTTCTGTTCAACCCTCGTAATAAACAAGAAAGACCTCGTTTCTGAAGAGGACCTTGCAAAGGTCAGAAAGGTAATCGAAGCTCTTCATCCGGGAGTTAAGGTCTACGAGACAAGTCAGGGAGACGTTCCTGTAGAAGATATTATCTGCACCCACAGCTTTGACTTTGCAGAGGTCTATGAGAGTGCAGGCTGGTGTAAGGCTCTCTCTGAAGGCGAGCTGGACCCGGATCATGATGAGCTTGAGGAAGACCATGATGAGCACGAGCACCATCATCACCACCACGAGCATGAACATGAACATGAGCATGAGCATGATCATGAACACCACCATCATGAGCACAAGCATGAGGGAGATGAGGAAGATGAGTACGGAATAGGTACCTTCATCTATTACAAGAGAATTCCTTTTGACAGGAACACCTTCAGAAGCTATGTGAATAACTGGCCTAAGAACATTATCAGATGTAAGGGCGTAATCTGGTTCGCTGATGAATATGACCAGGCTTACATCTATGAGACCTCCGGCCGTCAGGTTCTCTGCGGACCTTACGGACAGTGGGTTGCTTCAGCTCCGGAAGAAGAGAAGAAGCAGATTCTTGATGCCAACCCGCAGCTCGTCCTTGACTGGGATGAGAAGGTCGGTGACAGAATGATTCGTATCTGCATAATCGGTAAGAACCTTGACAAGAAGGCTATTGCAGCTGAACTTGACAAGTGTCTTGCAAAATAATGAATAAATAGAAATCGGGGGCTGTAACATCTGCTACAGCCCCTTATTTTTCAGAATAGGCCTTTAACCTCTCCGGTATCGGTGTCTATGTCTATGTTGCGGTAGGCAGGATTGCTTCCTGTGCCCGGCATCATGGTAATTGAACCTGCCATAGGACAGAGGAACCTGGCTCCGCCATATTCAAGAATATCTCTAACAGGAAGCCTCCAGTTTTTAGGAACACCCTTAAGCTCGGGGTCATGGGATAGAGACAGATGGGTCTTAACCATCATGGTAGAGTAGTCAGCATAAAGCGGATCCTTTTCAAAGCGCTCAGCCTTCTCAAGAGCCAGAGGACTCCAGTCAACGCCGTCAGCTCCATACACCTCACGTGCAATTGTCTCAACACGCTGTCTTAAAGGCATATCAAGAGGATAGAGGAAGTTGAATTCCTTCTTTTCTTCACAGGCTTCAACAACCTGCTGAGCCAGCTCAAGAGCACCTTCTCCGCCTTTCTTCCAATGTTCTGAGAGAGCACAGCGTACGCCGTTCTTCCTGCAGATTTCCCTGAGAAGATTGATCTCTTTTTCAGTGTCGGTGTCGAATCTGTTTATGCACACAACAGGAACAATTCCTGACTTCTTGACAATCCCAACATGATGAAGGAGGTTCTCGGCTCCTTTCTCAAGAAGCTCAAGGTTCTCTTCAGTGTATTCCTTTGGAAGTTTCTTACCCGGAGTGACCTTCGGTCCGCCCCCGTGCATCTTAAGGGCTCTGACTGTTGCAACAATGACAGAGCAGTCGGGAGTAAGACCGCTCAGACGGCATTTTACGTTCCAGAACTTCTCAAAACCAATGTCAGAGGCAAATCCTGACTCAGTTACATGGTAGTCAAAGAGCTTAAGGCCAAGCCTGTCACCAATGATTGATGACTGACCTATGGCTATGTTGGCAAAAGGACCTGCATGGACCAGAACCGGCTGACCTTCTACAGAGTAGCAGAGGGTCGGGTTGATTGTGTTTCTCATCCAGGCGGTCATGGCTCCGGCTACTTCAAGATCTTCAGTAGTAACGGGCTTTCCCTTCTTATCGTATGCCAGAACAATCTTTCCAATCCTTTCTCTGAGGTCCTTGAGGTCTTTTGAGACTGCAAGAATGGCCATGAGCTCTGAAGAGACGGAGATGTTTGTCTTTGTCTCCATCCTGTAGCCGTCCATCTTTCCTTCTCCGAGACCAATCTCCATTTTTCTCAGTGCCTGACAGCAGAAGTCCATGACAAAGTTCCACTCAATACGGGATGGGTCTATATCAAGGCGCTTGAGGCCTGACTTTGCAAGTCTCTGGTCATCATAGTTCCTTTCATGTTGCATTCTTGCATTGAGTGCAGCCATGGCAAGGTTGTGGGCATTTGTAATATCGTTAATATCTCCGGTAAGACCGAGGGAGAACTCAGTCATTGGGATGAGGAGGGCGTTTCCGCCGCCGGCAGCTGTACCCTTAACATTCATGGTAGGTCCGCCGGAAGGCTGTCTGAGGCAGCCGCCTGCATTCTTTCCAAGTTTTCCCAGTCCTTCAATAAGACCGAGGGATGTGGTGGATTTACCTTCTCCAAGCGGAGTCGGAGTAATGGCAGTAATTTCTATGAATCTGCCGTTCTTTCTGTTCTCAAGACGCTTCATGATTTTCATGAAATCAAGTTTCGGTGTTCTTCCGTAAGGAATCAGCTCATCTTCGAGCAGGCCGAGTTTCTCTCTGTATTCATCTATGGACGGAAGACTCTTTTCTGCTTCCTGAGCTATCTGCCAGTTACTGTATTTTGAAGGATCAAGCATACCACCCCTCCTGTGTGCTTTTTTAATTTTATAATAATTATTGCTCTTTGCCACCTCTAATAGGACCAGACGCATAAAAAAAGAAAAGTCGGGTTCTCTGGCTGAGGCTTACAGCCTTTTTATTTCAAAATCTGTTGAAAGTACTCATTCACAATCCTGATAGCTCAGTATCTTCCTGATGGGGGTCTTATAGCTTCGCTTCATCCAATTTATCTATTTGAAGTCAAATATCTAAAATTCTTCATCCATTTAATCTGGAAAAAAATTTTTCACTGAAAGATAAAGGTAAATAGGGGTATTTATAGACAGCTTAAAGGGTTGCAATGCTTTATATCTTCATCCATTTTATAATTGTAAGGTTAAATATCTAAATTTCTTCATCCAATCAACATGGAAAATAATATTTCACTGAAAGATAAAGGTAAATAGGGGTATTTATAGACAGCTTAAAGCCTTGCAAGCCTTGTTTTCTTCATCCATTTTATAATTGTAAGGGGTCATTAAAATTTTTGTTGCTCAATAGGAAAAACAGGAAAAATTAGAAATTTTTAGTAGTTAAATAAAAAGAGCATATGTGTCACAATTTAATCGTTCAAAAAAAAAGGAGACACACATGCCCAAATACTGTTTACAGAATATCAAGATTTCCCTTCCTTGTGAACCTTTTAATCAATACAAGAACGAAGTAATAGATGACGTCTTGCACATCTACTTTAGGCCAACGACAGATGCAGGAGTCTGTCCGTTCTGCAAACAGAAGAGAACAGTCCACAAGTGGAGAACAATAGCTCTAAGAGCACAGAATGTAGGACCACATGAAACATACTGGCATGTAGATCACAGGGTTCTAAGATGTGACAACTGCTACGACTATTTTACAGAGAAAATACCATTCAGATTCGGCGGAACACACTGCACTGCAGATTTGGCAAAAGAAATATGTGAATCCTTTGATGCACAAAACGTCAATGTAAAACATAAGGCAAAAGAATACAACATGTCCTGCTACCAGATAAAAAGCATACACAAGAGCTATCTGAAACAGATAAAAGAAGCAGCACCCGAACCGGAACCACCTGAGTTATGTTCAGTAGATGAGTTTTCAATAGAGAAGAATCACAGTTATGCAACTATGGTGATAGACACCATCAGAAAGGTGCCTCTCTACTTTCACAAAGGGAATGCGGCAGAAGACCTTGTACCGTTTTTCTCCCAGTTCAGCGAAAAGTTTTACAAGAAAATTAAAGCGTTCTCTATGGACCAGAATGCAAGTTACAACGTTGTTGTAAAGAAATATTTGCCCGGCTGCAAGAGAGTATGTGACTACTTCCACATGATTAAAAATTACAATGACGGAGTGATGGACAGGGTCAGAGCCAGAACATACAGAAATTTCCGACTGGAAGGCAATTACGAGGCAGCAGAAAGGCTTAAACATGCAAATAGACTGATAAACAAGAAGTTCCCTGAAAATATAGAAAGCGAAGAAGACTGGAATGCAAAACTCATGCTTCAGACAATGATGGAAGAAAATCATGATCTGGACGTGTGTATACATATGAAAGAGAGCCTTCAGCTTCTCTATGACAAATGCAGGGATAGAGAAGAGATGAGAAAAGGATGGGAGAACTGGTGCAAGATGGCTAATGAATCAAGAATCCCTGAGCTGATTAGATTTGCCAGAAACAAAATCCGATGGACAGATGAAATAGTAAACCATGCAGATTATCCAGTCTCATCAGGAGTGATAGAAGGATTTATGAACAAGATAAAGGTTTTGAAAAGAGTAGCCTTCGGATACAGGGATTTCGAATACTTCTTTATGAGAATCTGGCAGATGTTCCTGCCACAAGAACTAAATATAAAACTCTCCAACGTAGTTTGGAGTAAATATCAGATATTTTTAGGAGGAAACACGAATGGGATTGAGGGAATCTCTTCTTGAAGAAAGAGATAAACTTAATTTTCTTATTGAGAAAGCGTTAAAGGATCTTGAAGTAGCACCTGAAGGCAATGTGATCATAAGCTTTGGTCATGGGCAAGACTATTTCTACTTAAGTGACACTCAAAAACATGAAATTGTTTACCTGAAGAAAAAGAAAGAAAAAGCTTTGATTAAAGCTCTATGTAAGAAACGGTATGCAATGAATGTTCTGAAAGCAGCATACGAACAGAGAGAAATAATCGATCGTTTTCTGTGCAGATACGACTTTAAGGCCGTTCCTGAAGCGATCAAGGCCCCTAGACTTAAAGAATACTGCAAGCCTTACCTGGAACTCGACGATAAAGATTCCGATGAAGAATTCTCTATCGTAGATTATGAGTTGGTAGCCCAGTTAAGGGATCTGTGTTCTAAGATTCTGGGATAAAAATCCTTTCTCAATAGTACCATTACGTGGAAAAAATAATCTTTAATTTAGGGGGTTGAACAACAAAAACTTCCAAGAGCCTGGAAAAAATTATTTCACTGAAGAAAAAAGCAAAGCGGCGTATTTATAGACAGCTTAAAGCTTTGCAAGCCTTGTTTTCTTCATCCATTTTATAATTGTAAGGGTGATTATCTAAATTTCTTCATCCAATTGACATGGAAAAAAACATTTCACTGAAGAAAAAAGAAAAGCAGTGTATTTATAGACAGCTTAAAGGGTTGCAAGGCCTTATATTTTAATCACATGGACTGGATAAACAAAAAAAGGAGGCTGTAACACACCGCCGGGAATGGCGGCTTTCTGTTACAGCCTCTAATTCTATAGTAGAAACTTCTTATTACTTTGTAATTGAAGTTGCTGAACCTGTTGAAGAAGTTCCCTCTGTGTAAGCTGTGCCGTTTACGTAGAGAGTGTAACCGTTAAGGTTGATTGAAGAAGCACTGCAGGTGAGTGAAGTTACATATGAATCTGCTGTCAGTGTCCATGTACTTGTGCTGTCCAGAGAAACAAAGGTCTTACCTTCATTTGAAATGCTTCCGACAAATGAACTCTCGTCGTTAAGGTAGAAATTGAGGACTGATACGCTGTCTACGGCTATGTCTCCGACTATTGACTGCTGGGCAGCATAGAGGTTGATCTTACCGCCGTTTGAACCGCTCTTTCCCCATCCGGCTGCAGCAGCTCTGAGGAAGAGGCCGTCTGCATCATTATTCACAATTTCTGCATCGTAGAGGGAGATTTCACATGCTGTGTTGTTTACAAAGAAGATATCTCCGTTTGCGTTAACAAGACTTCCGCCGTTCATTGTGAAACTTGAAGTTCCTGTAGATGCATCTCCGCTCATGCTCTGATAGATCATGACTGCCTGGTACCAGGAACTCTTTTTGCTGTTCTTCTTGATGTTGCTTGCAACAAGTGTGCAGTTCTCAAGAGTAACTGAGTTCTTTCCTTCAACTACAACACCCTGGGAAGCTGTTGATTCAAGATAAGCATCTGTTACAGTTATCTCGGCTGTTGAGTAGATGGCAGGAGAACCTGTTCCTTCGGTTATGTAGGAGCCGCCGTTAACACTTACTGTGCCGCCGCCCCTGTCTGAACGGATGGAAGCTGATGAGTTACCGTAGGTGTGGATGATAAGGTCAGTGGCAATTGTTGTACCGCCTCCGGTAGTCATGATTCCGCCTGAACAGTTTCCGTAAGTTGTTATTGTTGAGTCAGAAATTGTTGCAGTTGTGCCGCTGCCATATGAAAATACACCATTTGCATGCTTGCCGTTTGTATCAATTGTTGCATTTGTTATGGTGAGTGTAGCCTTGTTTGTTGCAAAAACCGCTGCATTTTCTCCGTAGAAGTCTGCATTGTCTCCGTCGGCATCACCGGTTTTTGTAACTGTTATGTCGCTGTAGACGGCAGTTGTTCCGTTTGCCTCTATTGCATGTCCTCCGTCAGAAGAATCAGAATAGTTTGAACCTGAAACAGTTGCTGTACTTGTTGTAGTTGCAGTTGTGTCTGTTACGCCCTTTGAAGTTACGGTTGATGAGCAGGAGACTGCTGCAAATACTATTAGTGCTGCCAGTAATAAGGATAAATAATTTTTGACTTTCATTGTTTTCCTCCTGATACAAATGTTTGTTCAAAAATCTTGAAGTAACAACGGAACCGGGAAAATTTACACATTTCTCCATACATAAGAAAAGTTGAAAAACAGCCCTGTAGGTTATAACATAAAAACAGTTACGGGAGATAATAAATGACGATTACAAGAACTGTAGAGGGGGATAAGACAACCCTTAAGATAGACGGACGTCTTGATGCGGTAACGTCTGCTGAATTTGAAAAAGAACTTGAAACAGTAGAAAAATCCGGAGAGCTCATCCTGGATCTTTCCGGTCTTGAGTACATTTCTTCAGCAGGACTGAGACTCATCCTTGCAGCTCAGAAGCATATAGGAAAAAACGGAAATATGGTTGTCAGAAATGTAACTCCCGAAGTCATGGAGATCTTTGAAGTAACCGGATTTACAGGTGTTCTGGATATTGAGTGATGAAAGAAAACAAAGAAAAGAAAACAGTCAGTATAAGGCATCTCATAGGCACAACCGTTTTACAGGTTGTCTTTTTCATGGCCCTGTCTGCACTGGTGCTCGGATACATAAGCTTTATAGTCGGAGCTCTTGAGGACAGCGCCGCCGTGATAAGAGATGTATCTGCCATGGCTTCTTCGGAATTAAATGAAAAGGACGTGATGTTTCTCTCTTCAGAAGTTGAGAAGATAAACGCAGATATCCCGGCCTTTAACTTCGAGAAGGAAGAAGCCTGGTTCAAATATAAGGACCGCTTTTCACACCTGACAAAAACAGAGGAGTACAAAAACGTCCGTTCACTGCTTGAAAAATACAACAGGAACAGTGAACTCGTTTCCTCTGTCTTCCTTGTAAATTATGATGAGAAGAACTCCAGGATTGTTTATCTTGCTGACGGTTACTGGGGAGAAGAGGTCCCGTGTTTTCCGGGAACCATGGATACTGTCTCTCCTGCCGAATTCAGGACACTTGTACTGACCGAAAACACATCTGCAAAGCTGGAGAGAACGGGAGGAATAGTCTGGATTTACGGCTACATGCCTGTCAAAGATTCCCAGGGAAACGTAATCTGTTACATGGGTATTGATATGTCCGTAGAAAGGATAAAGGGAGTCCTGATAGAGTATACAATTCAGGTTGTCCTGGCCATGGCAGCCGTAATAATCATTACCATGATAATAGGCTCCAGGAAGGTCAGGAAAAACACTGAGGCCATAATAAAGCTTACAAGCTCAGCTGAAGACTTCCTCAGCTACGGAAAGAATCTTTCTTCTTCCGAGGAGCTTAACAAAACACGTTTCTTTGAAAACAATGACGGTGGAAACATCTATGAATTCCACAGGCTTGTAGATGCGCTCAAGTCCCTTGAACAGGGTCTCGGAGACTACATAAACAGGGTTACTGAAATGAATGTTGAGGCGGAGAAGTCCCGCTCGGACCTGCGCCTTGCAAACACCATACAGTCAAATGCAGTTCCAAATGCCTTCCCGCCTTTCCCGGATAGAAAAGAGTTTGATATCTACGCAGACATGCTCACAGCCAAAGAGGTAGGAGGAGACTTCTACGACTTTTTCTTCATAGATAATGACCATCTCGGGCTTGTAATTGCAGATGTATCAGGAAAGGGATTCCCGGCTGCACTGTTTATGATGGAATCAAAGATAATCATAGCTGAAAGGGCAAAGCTCGGCGGAACACCGGGAGAAATCCTTTCAGATGCAAACAGACAGCTTTGCCGCAGTAATGCTGCGGAAATGTTCGTAACGGCGTGGCTTGGAATACTTGAAATCTCCACAGGTAAAATGCTCTGTTCAAACGCAGGTCATGAGTACCCCATGGTAAGACGCAGTAACGGTCTCTTTGAGATGATAAAGGACCGTCATGGCTTCGTTCTGGGAGGATTTGAATCTTCAAAGTACTCAACATACGAAATCAACCTTGAAAGCGGAGAAGCCATCTATGTCTACACGGATGGAATAACAGAGGCAAATAACAATGAAAAGGAGCTTTTCGGAAGAAACAGAATCCTTGAATCTCTTAATTCCTGTCGCTCTGAAAAGCCGGAAGATTACATAAATACGGTAAGTCAGGCGGTAGCCGTATTTGCAGACGGAGCTCCTCAGTTTGATGACCAGACCCAGATGTGCCTTATCTACAGGGGACCTGAGACAAAAACACTCACAGTAGAAGCAGATAAGAGCCGTCTTGATGAAGTAATTGCCTTTATAAATAATGAAATTGAGGCTTCAGGCTCAGGAGAAAAGGCAGAGAGACAGCTTGATATGGCAGTTGAAGAACTGTTTGTAAACATCTGTTCCTACGCCTACAGAAACGGAGAGAAGGGCTCGGTGAAAATAAGCTGTTCAGTTAAGGACGGTATGGCAACCGTTGTACTGGAAGATAACGGAGAAGCCTTCAATCCTCTTTCTAAAGATGACCCGGACATAAGTCTTTCCGCTGAAGAAAGGGAAATAGGCGGACTTGGAATTTTCATGGTAAAGAAAACTATGGATGACTTCAGCTATGAATATGCTGACGGGAAGAACAGGGTAACGCTTAAGAAAAATATAAGGAAATAGATATGGGAAAAGTAGAAGTTAAGTATGACGGACAATCAGCAGTTGTAGCATTTTCAGGAAAGGTTGATTCTGGAAACTCAGAGGCTCTTGAGAAAGAGATGAATGAAGAGCTCAAACAGAAAGAATTCTCTGACGTTGTTCTTGATTTTCAGGACCTTGAATACATATCAAGTGCAGGACTCAGAATTATCCTCAGGCTTAAGAAGAACTTTGGAGACGTCAGGATTATAAACGCAAATTCTGAGATATATGAAATACTGGATACAACCGGCTTTGTAGAGATGTTTGAAGTAGAGAAAGCCTACAAAACCATGAATTTGGATGGCTGTGAGGTAATAGGTGAAGGCGCCAAGGGAATAGTATACAGAACAGACCCCGAAACCATAGTCAAGGTTTATAAAAACCCTGATGCACTCAGTATAATCAAGAACGAAAGAGACGTAGCCAGAAGGGCCCTCATCATGGGTCTTCCGACAGCCATCTCCTATGATATTGTCAAAGTCGGAGAAAGATACGCATCAGTTTTTGAACTTATAGATGCAAAGTCCATGTCTTCCGTAATTATTGAGGACCCGTCCAGGATAGACGAGTGTGTAGATATATTTGTCGATTTACTCAAACAGATTCATGCAACCGAAGCTCCCAAGGGAGTTCTCAAGGACCAGAAGAAGATAATTCTGGACTGGTATCAGGATCTTAAGGGCAACATGGACGAGGAAGACAGAAAGAAGTGCATGAGCATGATTGAGGCCATTCCTGAGACAAACCACGTGATCCACGGTGACTATCATACAAACAACATAATGATGCATGAAAATGAGCCGACAATCATTGATATGGACACAATGGCCACAGGTAACCCGGTATTTGAATTCTCTTCAATATACCTGGGCTTCCGCGGCTTCTCCGAGCTTAACCACGATGAAGTAAAGAGATTCTTAGGCCTCACCTGGGAGCAGTCAAATTACTTCCTTGAAAAAGTCTATGAGAAGTACTTTGGAACAACAGATAAGAAAGAAATCAGAAAGCTCATGAACAAGGCCATGATTATAGGCCAGCTCAGGGTTATCTTGAGAAATCTGATTATAGACCCAGGTAACACTGCAAAGCTTGATTACAGCAGGAACCTTGTCAAAGAGCTTCTGAAAGAGACCGATTCACTGGCCTATTGATGCAACTCCCGTTCTGATTGCAGCCTCGGCTACAGCTTTTGCAACAGCCTTTCCGACCCTCGGGTCAAAGGCCTTCGGTATTATACAGGTTTCACTGAGCTCCTCTTCAGGAATCAGTGAAGCCAGTGCACCGGCAGCTGCTATCTTCATCTCTTCATTTATATCCTTTGCCCTCACGTCAAAAGCACCTCGGAAGATTCCGGGGAATGCAAGAACGTTGTTTATCTGGTTGGGGTAGTCACTTCTTCCAGTGCAGATTATCCTGGCTCCGCCTTCCCTGGCTTCATCAGGGAAAATCTCGGGGGTTGGGTTGGCGCATGCAAAGATTATGGCATCTTTATTCATGGTCTTAACCATTTCTCTGGTAACAAGACCCGGAGCTGAAACACCGATAAACACATCTGCACCGACAAGTGCATCTGAGAGGGAACCCTTAAGGCACTGAAGGTTCGTCTGTTCAGCCATCTCTTTCTTGATCCAGTTGAGGTT
>JAILPZ010000018.1 GCA_024699225.1 Sphaerochaetaceae bacterium | reverse complement strand
CTTGAGCAAAGAACCACTTTTGATTAATATATGTTCGTCACGGGCAGTAGCGCAGGTGGTTAGCGTGTAAGTCTGGGGGACTTGAGGTCGCTGGTTCGAGTCCAGTCTGCCCGATACAATTAAAGGCTGTAACAAAAGTCGAATTATAGAGGCTGTAACAAAAGTCGGTTTCTCCGGCTGAAGGTTGCAGCCTTTATATTTCAAAACCTGTTGAAAGTACTCCTTCACAAACCTGACAGCTCAGGACCTTCCTGATGTGGGTTTAAAGCCCCGCTTCATCCAATTCATAATTCTGAGGTCGATTATCTAAAATTCTACATCCATTTAATCTGGAAAAAAATTTTCACTGAAAGATAAAGGTAAAAAGGGTATTTATAGACAGCTTAAAGGGTTGCAAGCCTTACTCTCTTCATCCAATTTATAATTCTGAGGTCGATTATCGAAATTTCTTCATCCAATCAACCTGGAAAAAAACTTTTCACTAAAAGATAAAGGGGAATAGGGTTATTTATAGACAGCTTAAAGCCTTGCAAGCCTTACTCTCTTCATCCAATTTATAATTGTAAGATCAATTATCGAAATTTCTTCATCCAATCAACATGGGAAAAATTATTTCACTGAAGAAAAAAAGCAAAGCAGCGTATTTATAGACAGCTTAAAGCTTTGCAAGCCTTATTTTCTTCATCCATTTCATGTTTTAAACAATATGATGAAGATAGACCATACATGGTATAGATAAACAAAAAGAAGGTTGTAACATGCGCCGGGAATGAATGCTTTCTGTTACAGCCTTTTTTCTCTCAATCTGTCAATTTCACCTCACTTTGTCTAAACAAGCAGTTTCATCTCTCATCATGTTTTTAGCTTTTCCGAGATTGTTTTCAGCTTCTACATATAGTAATGTCTAATATGAGGGGGAATTGAAAAATGCTCAAACTTAACCGCAAAAGAACCATGAATATTGGTTTTGCCTTCTTCGGCATTCTGCTTCTCTGGCAGGTTTATGATTCATGGTGTCCCACATTCCTAACCGACATTTTCGCAAGATACGCATACGGAATCTCATCAGCAGAACTAAAGGCTGGAAGCCCGGACAAAATCCTTCACGTCCAGTGGCTTGTTGGAATCATAATGGCATGTGACAACCTCGCTGCCCTGATTCTCCTTCCTATCTTCGGAAGAATCTCAGACAGAACAAAAACTCCCATCGGAAAGAGAATGCCCTTCATTCTCACGGGAACATTCGTATCTGCCGTAGCCTTCCCTTTCATCCCTCTGTTCTTCCATAAGAACAATATTCTCGGCATGGTAGTCACAATGGCCATAGTCCTCATCTTCATGATGATGTACAGAAACCCGGCCGTAGCCCTCATGCCGGATATTACTCCAAAGCCGCTCAGAGCCAAGGCAAACGGAATCATAAACATAATGGGTTACCTCGGAGGAGCCGCAGCTACAGTTCTGGGAATCTTCTTAAAGCTCAGTGACTACATAAACGTACCGGATGAAAGCAGAAAGCTCTGGATCATTGAAACACCGTTCATAATTGCTTCCATACTCATGGTCATCTCAGCCCTGGTACTCCACTTCTCAATCAACGAAAACAAGCTTGAGAAGGAAATGAAGAAAGAGATGGAAGAAGGAGAGCTTCTTGCAGCCATTGAGGCCCCGGTTGATGATGACAAACCAATGCCTGCCGCCAACAAAAAGATGCTTGCAGCAATCCTTGCAGCAGAGTTCCTCTGGTTCATGTCTGACAACGCCCTTGGCACCTATATTGGAAACTACGTAATCTACTATCTCAACTCAGTTTCAAGTTCAACCATGTTCCTTACCATAATCGGCGGAGTTGCTTCCGTAATAGGTTTTGCTATAGCCGGTTCTATTGCTGACAGAATAGGAAGAAAGTGGACCATTTCAGTTGGCCTTGGAGTTACCTTCCTCGGACTTCTTCTTATGATGATGGCAGGACCTACCGGAAAGGTTACCGGAGCTCACGGAGAATTCTCCTTCCCGATTATTCTCTACGTAGTCTGGTTCATAAAGGGCTTTGGTATGTCATTGGTACACAACTGCTCATTCCCGATGGTAGTTGAACTCTGCTCTTCAAAGAAGATCGGTCAGTTCACAGGTTACTACTACGCTTCAAGCATGTCAGCACAGACTGTAACCCCTGTACTGCTCGGCCTTCTTCTTACAAATACAGGCCTGTGGAGCGTTCTTCCGTTCTACTCATGCGCACTTACAGCATTAAGCTTTATAGTCTTCACTGTCCTTGTTAAAAACATAAAGACAAAAAAAGTTGCAAACGCAAAGGGTCTTGAAGCCATCGGAGCAGATGACTGATTTTCACAACCACTTTACGGACAGAGATTCAATTCTCTGTCCTTCTGACCTTCTGCCTCAGTACTACACCAGGGAAAAATGGGAAAGCATAAAAAAGCTTAAACCCGCCCACCTTGGAGAAGCAGGACTGGACAGAAGGTTTCCGGATCTTGAAGAACAGAAAAAAAAGCTTTTAGAAATACTCGAATTTGCAAAGGAAAACAGGCTGCTTGTGACACTTCACTGCGTAAGGTGCACGGGAGCCATGCTTGAAATCCTAAAAGCTGTAAAGCCAAATGAAAAGTCTGTTATCTGGCACGGCTTTACAGGGTCCGCCGAGACAGCTTCCGAGCTGTACAGGCTTTCCGTCATAGTCTCCATAGGCCCAAGGCTGCCAAGGGAAAGAATCAGGGAAGTTGCAGAGAGTAATCCCTACTTTGTATTTGAAACGGATTATGAAGGAAACAGCGAAGAAGAGCATAAAAAAATCATTACGGATGTGTATAATAGTGCATCTGAAGAACTCGGTCTTACCGTGGACAGACTGGAGGAGTTAAGTTGTGATACCGCAAAGGCTTTTAAGACTGCAGCTTCTGCTCGGAGCTGAAAAAACTGAACTTATTGGAAAATCCAGAGTCATGATAGTCGGAATAGGAGGCGTTGGAGGCACAGCCTTCGAGTGCCTTTTAAGAAGCGGAGTCGGACACTTCATAATAATTGACTCTGACCGTTTTGATGAAACAAACCTCAACCGTCAGATTCTCTGCACCAGGGAGTTCATAGGCAAGGCCAAGACCGAAGCTGCCGCTGCAAGAGCCCTGTCAATAGACCCTGAGGTTGTAACTGAGTGTTTCAACACCTTCTTAGATGAGGGCAACACAGACAGTTTTCTTGACATGAATCCAACCGTTGTAGTTGACGCAATAGACAGCGTAAAATCCAAGGTTCACCTTCTTAAAAGATGTGTTGAAAGAGGAATTCCGGTTGTATCTTCCATGGGAGCCGGACTCAGGAAAGACCCGACAAAGCTTAAGACAGATGACATAAGCCGCACCTTCAGCGACCCTCTTGCAAAAGAAGTGAGAAAGCTCCTCAGGGACTGCGGAATTGAAGAAGGCATACGTTGCGTCTTTTCGACGGAAAAGCCTTCAAGACCCGTTAACGGTCTTATAGCAAGCACCTGCGCCGTCACCAGCTCTTTTGGAAATGCCTTAGCCCAGGCCGCCCTTGATGAAATCACTGAAACTGGATGTTGATCCCGGCGCTGGTCCTCGAGCCGTCAGAAAATGTTATAACCAGATCATACCTCCATCTGCCGCTTGTTCTGCTGAGGTTGTAGCTTATACTTGAAGCCCCTTTTATCTTTACACCGTTCTCAAACCAGGCATAGCTGCACCCTGACAGGGCAAGAGTATCTATGTCTTCATCAAAGACGGGAGAAAGACGGCTTCCGCTCTTATCCAGAGTAAATGTCCTGCTTTTCTCCCTTATACTCTTACAGCTCATTAACAGAGCCGCCTGGCCTGCACTGGAGCTCTCCTGCCCGGTTACTGCTATCTTTACACTACCCTGAGAAGTCATGGAGCTGAGGATTCTAACAGTCTCCTGTGCTCCTCCTACCCTCTGGCCTGATATGTCGTAGAGACTCATGTTCAGATCGTAGTAGCCGTTTTTAAGATTGCTTCTGCTGAGCGTTGCAGTCCCGGAGTCTGAGAGGTAGGAAATAATGTTTATCGTATTTCCGCTGCTGTCGGTAAGAGCTGATTTAACCTTCATTCCGGAAGGAATGACAGAAAGACCTGCAACACTTATGTTTATGCTTAAACTACCCGTCCCTTCACTTTCATAGAGGTTAACCGTAAGTTCGTTATTTCCTTCGCTTAGAACGGCGGTTTCAGAGCCCTTCATGATTGCAGTACCGTTTCTTGTACAGAGAGAAACGGTAAAAGACCACTGTCCGCAGCTCAGTCCGCTGAACTCCACGCTGGCAGTATCTGCAGCACTGACGGATTTAGATACGTTTTTGTTGTCAGGTCCGTTTCCGCTTATGTTGTAAACAGCTCCCGTTACGGAAGTAAAGCCGGCCTCTATGTGCTTGTTGCTCCCCGCTCCCTCAAAATAAAGGGTGAGTTTTGTGTCTCCTGAATAGGTGACTTCTTCATTACAGGAAGAAATCAGGAGCAGAATCAAAAGAACAGAAAACAATAGATATGAAAACTTCTTCATAATCGCCTCCATATCTCTCTGACAACCGTACCCGGCCTTATGTTGTTAAAACTGTAAAAATTTTTGAAAAAATTATATTGAAGTACCCGCCTGTATGCAGGGGCAAAAAAGAGGCTGTCGCAGAAACTCTGCGACAGCCAGAAAATCAGGAGAAAAAACTATTTATCTGTTCGTCTTTAAATTAAAATTTCTTTCTCTTATCATCTGCCTCATCAAGATCCATGAGTGTTCTTGCAGGATCCTTGACCTTTGAAAGGAAGATCATGGCAGCAATGATATAAGGCTTGTATGAAGCCTGCTTGTAAAGAGGATCAAGGTATCTGTCAAATACTGTGTTGTCAACCTCTCCTTCAGGACATGAAAGACCTGAAATATCAGCCGGCAGACAGTGGAGGTACAGAGCCTTTCCGTCCTTTGTGAGCTTCATCATTTCTTCTGAACATGTCCAGTCCTTGTGCTCTGCATTCTGAGCAAGAAGCTTCTTCTCAAGAGCATCGATACCGGCCTTGTCTCCCTTCTGGTAGAGCTTTGTTCTCTCTTCCATTGCAGCAAACGGAGCCCATGACTTCGGATAAACAATATCTGCATCCTTGAAGGCTTCCTTCATGTCGTTTGTAATCTTGAACTTTGCACCACTCTTCTTACAGTTCTCTTCAGCAATCTTTACAACGTCTTCCATTACTTCATATCCCTCAGGATAAGCAAGGGTAACATCCATGCCGAATCTTGTGAAAAGTCCGATAACTCCCTGAGGAACTGAAAGCGGCTTGCCGTATGACGGTGAGTAAGCCCATGTCATGGCAACTTTCTTGCCCTTGAGGTTCTCTTTACCGCCAAACTGGTGGATGACATGAAGCATATCTGCCATACACTGTGTCGGATGGTCAACATCACACTGGAGGTTTACCAGTGTCGGGCGCTGCTCGAGAATACCGTGTCTGTAGCCGTATTCACATGCGTCGATAAATGTCTTCTGATACTTGTGGCCTTCACCAATGAACATATCATCACGGATACCGATAACATCTGCCATGAATGAAACCATGTTTGCTGTTTCACGGACTGTTTCGCCGTGAGCAATCTGGCTTACCTTTTCATCAAGAACCTGCTCTTCAAGACCGAGAAGGTTACATGCAGAAGCGAAAGAGAAACGTGTTCTTGTTGAGTTGTCTCTGAAAATTGAAATTCCAAGACCGCTGTCGAAGATACGTGTGCTCTTATTTCTTTCTCTGAGGTCTCTCAGAGCATCTGCTACTGTAAATACAGCATCAATTTCCTCATCTGTCTTGTCCCATGTCCAGTAGAAGTCATTCTTGTACATGTTATTGATGTGAAGAGTTTCCAGATGTCTGGCAAGTTTTGTTGTTTTACTCATTTTAATTAAAACTCCTTAATAGTTTAGCGGATATCATTTCCTGTAAGTTCCTGACGGAAAGAAGTTGCACTCTCTTTCTTGTCAGCCGGCTTGTAAAGTGTAGGAACTGCAGCATAGAGAGCAGCACATACTACAAGGTCGTGCTTCCATGTAATCTCGTTAGGAGCATGAGCCTGTGACTCAGCACCAGGACCGAAACCTACACAAGGAATTCCGTAACGTCCCTGAATTGCTACACCGTTTGTTGAGAATGTCCACTTGTCAACCAGTGGTCTTCCAACTCTCTTTTCTTTGGCAACATCATCTGCCCAGATTCTCTCTTCTCCCCAGAGTCCATGGTATGCATCTACGAGAGCCTTAACATGAGGTGCGCTCTCCTTGTTGATCCATGT
>JAILPZ010000012.1 GCA_024699225.1 Sphaerochaetaceae bacterium | reverse complement strand
CTAGAAAACGTTTCCAATTGAAGGCAATTCAGTTTTCCATTGAATAACAGACGGATTTCGTAGAAAATCAACATATGGAAAACAATCAGATCTACATAACCTACGGGAAGGACCCGACCAGGATGCCAACGGACTTGATGGAGGCTGTTGACCTTGCATCGATCATCGGAGACAGAGGCAAGAAGGTGGCCCTCAAGCCCAACCTGATTACATCCTCGACCCCTGAGCACGGTGCAGTTACGCACACCGAGATCGTAATTGCGGTCATCGAGTACCTTCAGGACCACGGTTTCAAGAACATAAAGATAATAGAGAGCTCCTGGGTGGGCGACAGCACAAGGCGCGCCTTCGCCGTCAACGGCTACCCGCAGATCTCAGCCAAGTACCACGTTCCCCTTGTGGATGTGAAGGACGATGACTACGAGAAGAAGACCGCCGCAGGCATAACCATGGAGATTTCCAAAGAGGCCCTGGAGACGGATTTCCTTATAAACCTGCCGGTTCTCAAGGGTCATTGCCAGACCCTCATGACCTGTGCGCTGAAGAACATGAAGGGAATCCTTTCCGACAGGTCCAAGAGGCTTTTCCACTCACTTGGCCTGCACAAGCCCATTGCCGCGCTGAACAGCATCAGGAAGCCTGAGTTCATCCTTGTGGACAACATAAACGGGGATCTGGACTTCGAGGAGGGCGGGACTCCTGTCTACACCTACAGGATGTTCGCCGGTTTGGACCCTGTTCTGGTGGACAGCTTCTGCGCCAACCAGATAGGCTTCTCGAGCTCTGAGATCCCGTACATCGGCATGGCGGAGAGAATGGGAGTCGGAAGCACGGACCTGACCAAGCTGCAGACCATTGAGCTGAACGAGGCGATCTGCCTGCCATCCAAGTCCAGGGGCAGGGCACGCAGCCTTGAGAGATACACAAACGCGGACTCCGCATGTTCGGCCTGCTATGCCAATCTGATAAACGCCCTTGCCAGAATGGACGAGAACGGGACCCTCAGGGGCTTCGGCGACAAGAGCATCTGCATCGGCCAGGGCTTCAGAGGCAAGGAGGGTGAGCTTGGAGTGGGCAACTGCACCAGGCTGTTCAAGACCAGCGTAAAGGGCTGCCCGCCAAGTGCCAGCGCAATCCGTGATGTCTTGGAGAACATGTAGGGGGTTGGAATGTTTCTTTGGTGCGCAATAGATTTGGATGAACAGATGGCCTGTCTGAAGGATGAGGTCCGAAAAGTTTCAGAGGAACTGGGTGTGGAGAACATCGCTCTGCTACTTCCGTTCCATGTGTCTTTGCGCATCTCCTTCGAGGTCCCCGACCAGATGGAAGAGGCTGTAAAGGCTGCCATGAAGGAGTACTTCTCGACCCTCAGGCGCTTCAGGTTCGAACCCCTGTGCATGGAGAGGCAGGCCAATGTGGTCTGGGTCCGAATGAAGGACAACCCGAAGCTTGCAAAGATACACGATGGACTGTGCCAGATGCTTATGGAGCGCTTCGGCGTCCCTCTGGCGGAGTTCGACAAATGCTTCATCTTCCACAGCACTCTGGCCTGGACCCAGGACGAGAAGGATGCTGAGAGGATCTTCCAGAGACTGGCCGGAGCCAAGATCCCACAGGTCTTCAAGGCAAAGAACTTTGTGGTGGGGAGGGCCTTCACCGGCAAGCCCGGAGACTTCAAGGTCGTGGGCTGCTGCGAGATCGCCGAGGACCAGGACGATTACGTGATGTGACCCGATAAAGCGGTTAATCATACTTAAAAAGTATCATATCTATAATATTATATGTATTTGTCTCTTTTTCTCAAAATTTCTATAATCCATGCATATTTATTTTGTGTCCAGGGGTGAAGACAAGCATATTTTAGTAAAATTAGGCGGATTTTTTGATTTAGTAAACATATAATGTATAATGATTTACTAAATTATGAAGTGCATTTTTTTCTTGTGTGCTGGTTTTTTATCCTTTAGAATGGTTAACGAATAAAACAGGGTTGGGATTTTCTTATGCAATGTTCTGCATAGGTTTTTTTTCTATATTTATTTTTCTTATGTTCTACTAAGGGGAGGAAAAAATGGGAAAAGAGAAGAAAGGTATTCTGAAAGCCTATCTTGAGTTCAATGTTCTTTACAAGATTCTCATCGGTCTTGTCGTTGGTGCAATTGTTGGTATCATTCTTGCAGCCTCCGGAGTAACATCTCTTCCGCCATGGATCAGCATGTTCGGAACAATCTTCACAAGACTTTTGAAGATGATCATCATTCCGATGGTCCTTGCATCCCTAGTTGTCGGAGCTTCATCAGTTTCTCCTGCCAACGTCGGTAAGATTGGTCTCAGGGTCGTCATCATCTATCTTGTGACATCTGCATTCGGTGTCATCATCGGTCTGCTCATGGCAAATATCTTCCAGCCTCATGCAGAGCTTGCAGCCGTCGAGGCCCTTGCAGCCGGCGCAGCAGGAAAGACCGGTTCAACAGATGTCTGGTCAGTCATCACGAACATCATTCCTACAAGCGTCCTTTCAGCTCTTGTCAACGAGACAGTCCTCCAGGTCATCTTCTTCGCTCTGGTCTTCGGTCTCTGCCTTTCATTCATGAAGGTCTCCAAGGACGAGAGAATCGCCAAGGCCGCACAGGTTTCATACCAGGTCTTCGACTGCCTTGCTGAGGTCATGATGATGGTCGTCAGAGGTATCATGCAGTATGCTCCATTCGGTGTTGCAGTCCTCATCGCCGAGGTCTTCGCAAAGAACGGCGCTAAGGTCGCAGGCTCACTGCTGATCGTCACAATCGCATGTTTCCTTGGTTACATCATCCACATCGTCCTTGTCTACGGTGGTCTTCTCAAGATCGGCGGAATCAAGATCGGTGCATTCTTCAAGGAAGCAAGAACTCCATTCATCACAGCTTTCGTCACACGTTCATCCAACGGTACTCTGCCGACAACAATGACAGCTGCAGAGAACCTCGGTGTCGAGAAAGAGGTCTACGCCTTCTCACTGCCGCTTGGTGCAACCATCAACATGGACGGAACAGCCATCTATCAGGGTGTCTGTGCATTCTTCCTTGTTATGTCTTGTTACGGAAGAGGACTCACAATGGGTGAGATGGGAATGATTGTTCTTCTCGCTACACTCGCATCTATCGGTACAGCCGGTGTTCCTGGTGCAGGTGCAATCATGCTCGCCATGGTCATGCAGGGAATTGGCATGCCGATCGCAGAAGGTACAGTACTTGCAGGTGCTTACGCAATGATCCTCGGTATTGATGCTATTCTCGATATGGGTAGAACTGCTCTCAACGTCACAGGTGACCTTACATGTACAGCATGTATTGCCAAGAAGATGGGTATGTTGAGAAAAGATTCAGTACTTCTCAAGTAATGGATAAAGCGTATTTACTGGACAGGCTCAGAGAACTGGGCATTTACAGTACATATTATCACAGGATGGAACTGAAGCCGCTGGCTTCAGTTCTTCCTTATGATGAGAAGTTAAACTGTATTTTTACCGGATACTATGACGGCCAGAGACGAATGGTTGCCGTCACAGATTCGCGAATCATTATTATTGCTACAGGCGCACTTTCTGCTACAGGATTAATCATTATCAAACGTACTGCTGTAACTGAGTGGAAGTTTGAAAAGAAGTTCCTGCTTTCAAGTGCAAGTATAACAGCTGAAGGCAAGACATATGTCTTTGCTCAGACGCAGGCCGGTATAGAAAAGCTTTTCAACTGGGCCATGCAGCAGCCTGTAAAAGAAATTGAAGAATAAAAAGAAAGGTGTTTGGAAGTCTCCAAACACCTTATTTTTTCTTTTTCTTTCTTTATTTCTTTCTTTATTTATTGTTATTTGTTTTGATCTCTGTATGTTTTAATTGCACTGTTGATTATGCTCTCCATCTCAGAGACTGTTGTATCTACATCTGTTCCGTTTAGGAAGTTTAAGATATTTGTCTGAAATGAGTAGTAAATGGAGTAGGCTGAAGGAACCCATACATTAGTCATATTGGGGTTTGATGAAAGAAGAGAATCAGAGGCAACTGAATAAAGAGGATTCTCCTTAAGGAAGGCCTTATAGCTTTCTGTGTTGTATGTATCTGTGTTAACAGGAACATAGCCTGTACCTTCTGACCAGAGAGCCTGAACATCTGCAGAGATTAGGTACTCAAGAACAGTCTTTACTGCGCTGTTGTCAGTAAAGGCAAAGAGAGCGCCGCCAGAGATAACAGTACCGCCTGTTGCATTCTCATTTACCATTGGAACAGCGGCAACACCAACCTCAAAGCCTTCAGCGCTGTTTATAATGGTTGCAAGCTTACTTGAAGAGGCAAGGAAGGCAGCAGCACGACCTGATGTAAACTCCTCAGTAGTGCCGGATGTAGCTGTGCTGTAAAAGCCTGTATCAAAGACTTTTTTCCATTCCTGAAGGAATGTTTTGTATGTGCCTTCTTCTTTGAAGATGGCCTTTGTGGCTCCACCGTCGTGTCCGTTTCTGTTGTCCAGCATGAAGCTTATTCCGTTCTGAGCTCCTATGAATGTAGAAAGCTCAAATGTTGTTGGAATTCCGATAAAACCGGCTCTTGTCAGTTTTCCGTTACTATCCTTAAGTCCTGTCTTGGAAGCAACATAGGCCATATCTGCAATTGTTCTTGGAGCTGTAAGGCCCAGACTGTCATACAGGGTTTTGTTGTAGTAGTAAAGTAAGGCTGAAGCATTAAAAGGCAGGGCTAAAAGTCCTTTTTCGGATGTATAGGAAGAAAGCCCGCTTTCAAGGATTTTTGAAGTATCTACACCAAGGGCATCTATTGTAACAAGGTATTCACTTGCATTCATGTCGGTTGCAGCTGTTGCATCCATCATGGCTATGTCCGGAAGTGAAGAAGTTCCGCTTGCAGCGTTGACCTTAGTCAGGACATCATTCGCCTTGCCCTGGTAAATGGATTCAACGTGTATGTTCTGATCCTTTCCGACAGTGTTGTTAAACTCTTCAATAAGGGAATCAAAAACATCTGAGTTTGATCCCTGGGCGCTGTGCCAGATAACAACTTCAGTTACTTCGCTGTTCTTCTCTGAGTTTCCCATGGCAAGGACCGGTAAGAGGGAGAGCAGCAAAATTAAAGCTGTAATAATGGTTTTTTTCATATTTATCTCCTAATCAGTGTTGTTTCAATTTTCTTTTTTGCAAGGGCCAGAAACAGAAGGAACGGTACTGTAACTATCACCAGTGTGGCCATCTGAGGACCCAGCTGGCCGGACTCCGAGAAGCCCAGCATGGTCATGCCTATCTGTATGGTTCTTGAACTGTTTTTGTTTGTAACCAGAAGTGGCCACAGATAGCTGTTAAAGCTCACTATCAGAGTCTGGATTCCTACAGTCAGGATTGCAGGACCTGAAAGAGGTATGAGTATGCTTAATATGTATTTTGGATCTGATGCTCCGTCTATTCTCGCTGCGTCGTAGATTTCTTTTCCCTGAATCTTAAAGGAACCCATAAGAAGGAGCATCTGAGCTGCAGAGAATAAACTTGTGCTGATTATTCCGGCCCAGGTATCCAGCAGCCCCATACCGGCTACGGTTCTGTAATTCTGGTACAAAATGGCTTCCTGCGGGATAAAAAGGGTTAGAACAAGAGCTGCAAATACTATGCTCTTGCCCCTGAACCTCAGGTGTGTGAAGGCAAAGGCTGCAAGAATAACAATTGCTGTTCTTAAAAAGGCCGTGATAAGGGATGTTCCTATAGAGTTGAACATGTATCTGATAAAGTACTTCTGGTTCAGCGCTTTGGTGTAGTTTTCCCAAACAGGGTGGGATGGAAGCAGGCGGAGATTATTGAAATCAGAGGCTGAGAAGAGGGAAGATGAGATCATGTAAAACACAGGAAACAAAACTATAGCTGCAAGAAGGACGAGGAGGATTTTTCGCATTATGAAGCGAAAAGTATCAAAGGGCTTTCTCTGAACTTTTTTCATCAGCGTTCCTCCTTAATTTTCTTGTATGTTGTGTAAATAGTCATGATCAGGGCCGCTAATGTGAGAACAAGGGCTGCAAGGGCGTTCTGAACGCCTCTGTTTCCGCTTCTGAAGGCCTCTGTGTAGTAGTAGAACATAACAGTTTCAGTGCTTCTGAACGGTCCGCCTTCTGTAAGTATGATAATTGGAGCCGAGATTAAGATGGCGTCTTTTAAAGCCAGGAATACAGTTACAAGAACCGTATCCTTAATCATGGGAACTTCAACAAGCCAGTAGAGTCTCCATCCTCCGGCGCCGTCCATCCTTGCAGCTTCAACAACAGAAGAGTCTATGCTTCTGAATGCACAGATTAAAAGAATATAATCCAGACCAAAATCAAGAAAAATACCAAGAACCACAAGAACGGCCATGGCTCCTGCCGCGCTGGTAATACCTGAAAAAGTGGTTCCCAGAAGATTGTTGAGAACAGAAGCCTGACCTCTGAATATGTCCCTCATAAGGAGGCTGTAAGCAGAAAGAGAGACTGCAACAGGAGCAAAGAAAATGTACTCGGGAATAAAAGAAAGGCGGCTTGGTCTTCTGGTAAGAGAGGCAGCGAGGAGGGTGATAAAGGTGTTTGCAGGTACGAATAATGCTATAAAAGTTAATGAGACCTTAAGACTGTTTATGAAAGCCGGGTCTGAGAACAGTCTTCTGTAGTTGTCCAGACCTGCAAAACCCAGAATCTTACCGCTCTGGTTAACTGTCAGAAAAGATTCAACAATACTCTTTAAGGAAGGATACCAGTAAAAAAGAGCTGCAACTGTAATGGCAGGCAGAAGATAGAGGTAAGCCTTGTTCTGAGAATGGTATTTTTTTGTTGTCTTTTTTTCTCTCACGTGAGGAAATTTAAAACTTTTTTAGTGTTTTTTCAAGGTGTATTTTATGTTAACTCTTTATTTTACAATAAAATAAGTTACACTAGAAAACATAACGTTAGCTTTTAAATGTGAGGGATTTTAAGGAAGTTCATGCAGTATCAGAAGTTGCTTACATTGCCCTGCGTCTCTGGTCAAAATACTTCTTGTCCTTACCGGCTAAAAGGGGTATGGCCATGGCAAGGGCTCTGAATGCATTATCTGCGAACATGCAGATCCAGACTTCAAAGAGCGTTGTGTGCAGGACCTTTACACATATTGTTGTAAAGACAATTCTTATGCACCAGGCACCGGCTGTTTCCACAAAGAAGGGTATGGTGGTCTTTCCAAGTCCGTAGTAGATACCTTCACTGACAATCATAAGACCAAACAGGGGCTCTGAAAGGGCAATCAGCTTTAGGACTCTTGTTCCCAGCCTAATTACTTCCTGATCAGGAGTGAATATTGACATAATAGGACGGGCAAATAAGAAAAGTATTACCCCGCTGAGGGCCATCATGAGAAGGGTAACCACTATGCTCTGGTGTTTTACTATTGCAAACTTTTCCTTGTTGTTCTCTCCGACGGAGATTCCTATCAGCGTGGATGTGGCACTTCTCAAGCCGTAGCCCGGCAGGTAGAAAATGGTCTCGGCAGAAAGGGCTATGGAGTGGGCTGCAAAAACAATTGTTCCCATAGAGGATACAAGGGATGCAAAAACAATATGGCCCATACAGCTGGCCGTGCTGGTTGCAAGGGTGGGAAGGGCAATTTGTGAGCTCTCCATGAGAAGAACTCTGTCTATTGAAAACTTTCTGATTTCTGCTTTGAGCATGCTGTTTTTCTGCATGGCAAGGAACATGAGGGTTCCTGAGACAGCAGATGAGACAGCTGTTGCTATTGCAGCCCCTCTGACTCCGAGTCCCGCCGTGTAGATAAGAAGATAGTTCAAAATAACATTTAATACATTAGCTGCCATGTTTATAACCATGGGAGTTTTGGTATCTTTTACAGCTCTCAGAGCACTGGCAAAAATCATGTTTGCCGAACGGAAGAGAAGAGCGCAGGAGATTATGAAAAAGTATTCGGATGCGTTTTTCTGTATCTCCGGTGCTGCCTGCATCCATACAGGTATGAACGGGCTAAGTGTTGTGGCTGCTAAGGTTGTAAATAATCCACAGAAGAGGGCGTAAAAGACTACCTGAGCTGTTATTCTTTTAATCTTCTGGTAGTCTTTGGCTCCATAGGCTGAGGCTACCATGGCCGTAACTGCAACGCCGACAGCTCCAAATACGCTTCCTATGAGCCAGTTCACGGTTGTGGTCTGGCTTACGGCTGCGGTAGCCTGTGCTCCGAGCTGACCTACCATAGCAGTATCAACATACTGAAGGAGTGTGGTAAGAATCTGCTCTAAAATCACAGGTATGGCAAGAGTAATAAGTACTTTCAGATTGTTTTTTCTGTCTGTATCCATACCAGTGAGAGCGTATCAGAAATGGATATCTCTGAAAAGGAATTATTTTTGAAAAACCATATAAATGTGAGACAATAGAGAAGTAAGCAAATGGGAGGTTTGTTATGAAAGAAGTATATGATTTTCTTAAGAAGGCAGAAGTATATTATCTTGCAACCGTTGAGGGTGATCAGCCGCGTGTAAGACCTTTTGGAACAGTGGATATTTTTGACGGAAAGCTCTATATCCAGACCGGAAAGAAAAAAGATGTTGCAAAACAGCTGAAGGAAAACCCGAAAGCAGAATTATGTGCATTTAAGGATGGAACCTGGCTCAGGTTAAGCGGAACTCTTGTTGAGGATGACAGAAGGGAAGCTAAGGCCCATATGCTGGACAGCTATCCCAATCTCCGTTCCATGTACAACGAGGATGACGGAAATACCCTTGTTCTTTATTTTAAAGATGCCCGGGCTGTCTTCAGCTCTTTTACTGAAGCGCCCAGAACAATCTGTTTTTAAGATTAAACTAAGCCCCACATGGCAAAGTTCTCAAAACCGCCGGCTTTATCTATAAAGGCCCTGGCTGTTTCTACTATCTCTGAGAAGGGAACTCCGTTAATCTCAGTATCTCCTATAGCACAGGAGAACTGTACTGTTTTACCTGTTTTCTGAGCCTCAAGCCAGGCATAGATGTTAACCGATACGTCTGCCTTTGAGAGGTCCTTACCATGAAGGCCTCCTCCTGTAACAGAGTCACCCATATCCGAACCGAGCTTTCTGTTTGTAGCTCCGCAGTCAACGTCAGGTCCTCCTGTCCATTCACCGAGTGGATTGATTATGGCAGTAGGACAGAATTTTCTAAGTTCTTCTTCCTTTGCGTGGCTCTGACAGATTACAACCTTGTCCGAATCAATTATGTACTTACCGTCAGTAGGGAAGGCTCTGTATATATCTTTAGCCAGCTTTGAGAGCTTTTTCTGCTCATCTGTTACTACAGTTCCCTTGAATATTCCGTTGTCCCCGCACCTGAATTCCTTATCCTGATTGCCGGATAAAATAACATCCTGGGGAACCTCAATATATTTGAGCTTAAGAGAACAGCCTGTAATGCGTTTTACCACATCTGCTACTTCTTTCTCTTTAATGGAAACTGAGGTTTCTGAAATGATTGTGCATGTCCCGTGACCGAGCAGTACCTCTACTGCAATCTTCGGGTCTTTTGTTTTGCTGTATGCAAGATCAACTACGGCTCCTGCAATTCTGTCAGCAACTTTGTCCGGATGGTTTGGGTTTACTTTCTCAAACATAATAATCTCCTGTTTCGTCTAGAATTGAGGATCTGAATTTGTACATGAAGTTGTTTCTGAAAAAAAGAAAAGACCATCTCAGGTCCAACTCTTCCTTTAGCAGTATCGGCTGCAAGCAGAAGTTCAAATCCCGTTGCCTATAAGTTAAAAATCTTTCAAGCCTTTGTCAATAAGGTTAAAATGATTATGTTAAGGAGCTTGGTATGCATATTTTTCTCACAGGCGAAAAACAGGTTGGAAAGAGCACTCTTGTACGCAGGGTTCTTGAGTCTGCAGGCATACCTTACGGAGGTCTTCTGTCCGTGTCTGAGATAGAGGACGGGATAAGAAGGGTATATTTAAGAGATATAAAAGATAAAAAGGAAAAGAAGCTTTGCGGAATATGCATAAACCACCATATTACCCGGAAGAATCCTGAGGTCTTTGATTCTTTCGGTGTTTCTCTTCTTGAAAGAGCTGTGGATAAGGCTCTGGTTGTGATAGATGAGATTGGGAACATGGAAAGCTCTGCAGATAAATACAGCACGTGCATAGCAAATTTGATTGAACGAGAGGATATTCTTGTTTTTGGTGTGCTTCAGAACATGGCACGTACAGCTCTCTCTGATTATATTCGGGAGAGTAAAAATGTTATGTTATATGAAGTTACAGAGAAAAACAGAGATAATCTTGTAAGTGTTTTATCTGAAAAAATAAAATTATTTGTCAACTGTCAAAAAAGTCAATAAAACTAAAAATAAACACTATCAAAATATTGATTTGTTGAGAGTGTTATTTTTTACTCAAACAGAAGAATTATGCTCTGCACCCGGTTCTGAACCATAGATGTTTTCTCTTGATTCCTCTGTATTTGTTCTTATTTCCTAATAAAGGGTGCAGGGCTTTTTTTATTTCTTATGCTTTTCTCTATATTCGAACGGGGTCATACCCTCTTTTTTTTTTAAAACTCTTGAAAAGTAGTTGTTGTCCGGAATTCCACAATCTTCTGCTATGGCAGAAATGCTTAAATTTGTTTTTGTAATAAGTTGTTTTGCATGATCCAGCCGTTTTTCCAGCAGGTATTCGGAGAATGATTTTCCTGTTTCCTTATGAAATCTGGTTGAGAGATAGGAAGAACTCATATTAAACATTTTAGCTGCTCTGGTAAGGCTGATTTCTTCAAAATAATGGTTATCTATGTAATCTGTAATCTGGCGGATGGAGTATGAGTAGTCAGATAACTGAGACTTCTTTACCAGATTGCAGTAACCGCTGATTATGCCTTCCCTCTGATTTTTTAGATCCTTGATGCTGGGACTGTTTTCAATGATTCTTGCAATTCTACCGGAGTAGTTGTCTATATCATAAGGCTTGGCTCCACCTCCGGCAGGGCCCATTTTTTATTCAAAAGTCTTTTTTGCTTCTTTATTTGCAAGTGAATATTTCATAACAAGGTATCCAACAAAACACATTAGAATCTGAAACACCGTTGAGCACGGGGTGGCAAGCCCTATGTGAAACAGGGATACGGGAAGCTGCTTACTCATGATAAATGATACGGGAACACGGACTAAAAATGCTCCCAGGATACCCTGAATCATTACAAAACGTGTGTATCCCATGCCGTTAAAGAACCCGATAAAGCAGAAAAGGAAACATGTTAACAGGCAGTCTATGGCATAGGCTTTAAGATAATCTGCAGCCTGAATCACAACATCTGAATCAGAAGCAAACAGTGAAGCGAGGAGTTCTCCATGGAAGAATGCGAGGTAGAACATTACGGCGCCTGAGATAAATGATATTCCTATGGCGCTCCAAAGACCTCTGATGGCCCTGTCTGTCTTTCCGGCTCCTCTGTTCTGTGCTACAAAGGCAGACATACTCTGCATGAAGGCAGAGGGGATGAGCATAATAAAGGCACAGACTTTCTCTGCAACTCCAACTCCTGCACTGTAAAGAAGGCCAAGTGAGTTCACAATTGCGAGAATAATCAGAAACGAAATACCTACCAGAAGGTCCTGAAGTGCAATCGGTGTTCCCAGCATAAGAATCCTTTTAACTATTTCTTTGTCCCACTTAACAGAAGATTTTGTAAATGTAAAAGGCAGTTCCTTTGCCCTGATAATCAAGTATGAAATTACAACGCTTACAAACTGGGCAAATACTGTAGCAATGGCTGCCCCTGAGGTTCCCATTTTCATTACTGCAACCAGAAGAAGATCTCCTGCTATGTTGCAGATACAGGCAATAAGAACTGTAAGAAGGGGAGTCTTTGAATCTCCTATTCCCCTGAATACACTTCCAATAAGGTTGTAGGCAATAATTACAATTGAACCTGCTCCACAGATTCTTATGTAGGAGACAGTATGGTCAAAAGCTTCAGTCGGAGCATTCATGATTGAAGCAAGATAAGGGGCCAGCGTGGTAGTTAAAGCCGTCATAACAGCTCCGATTGTCAGGAAGAGAAGAATACCTGTTCCGGCAATTCTGCCACCTTCCTCAGCCTTTCTTTCTCCGATTTTCTCTGCAATAAGGATGGTCATGCCCATGGCCAGGGCACTGATAAGGTTTGTTATGGTAAACATAATCTGAGTGCCGGTAGCTACAGCTGAGACATGGGCAGAGGAAGAAAAATGACCAATTATAATTAAATCCACAGCTCCGTACATGGACTGCAGAAAGAGTGCAAAAAGAACAGGCCCTGCAAACTTCAGCAGGGGTGATACTATCTTTCCTTCAGTAAAATCGGTGTTAGTCATATCAGCAAACTATATTAGTGAATTTAAAAAAAGAAAAGGGCTGTAACTGACAGCTACAACCCTTCAGGACTATATGAAAAACTTAACGGTTTTTATTACTCAACTTCGCAGCAAACTACCTGATTGGGAAGCTCCCAGTCATCCATTGTTGAAGAAACAATTCTGTGGCTCTCGCTCTCAGGAATATCTCCCTCAGCGTATGCGCTCATTCTTACATCTCCTGTGTTACTTGTTGCATTCATTGCAAGTTCAGGATCATTCATTTCTAATTCTCTTGACATATCTTCAAGTGTCATTTTTTATCTCCTTTTTTCTTTCTTTTACATCTCAATTTTCGCGGGTATTATGCATCCGTTGATTTTATTTGTCAACAAAAAGTTTTTAAAATTTTTTAGGAGGATTCTTTCTTTGTAAATTACTGTATATAAAAGAGATATAAAAAACAATTTTACAAAACTAATTAAAAAAATCTCTTTTGTCCAAAAAGTGGTCACTTAGTTTCAGATGATTTTCAACAGTTACTGATTATCTGTAACAGTTAATGGTTTTGCACTCTCTATCATCTCTTTTACCCCTGAAAAAAACGGAGAGTTTAAAAAATGTTCAAGAGGAGAAGGATCATTAAGATTCCTGGCATGAGCAATAAGAATAACTATACCTGATTCAATAAAATCCATTAATGCATCCTGTCCTTTGTCCGGTTTATTGTCCTTGACTTCTGCGTTGGTATACCACTTTTGCCTGAGTGCTTTTTTGAATACTGATTCAAGATAATCCGACTCCCTGCAGGTGAAAAGAGAAACCTTTCTCCATATAGGGTAAATATGTGGGTCTTTGTTTTTTATGGCATGAATAAGAGTCAGCAGATCCTGTTCGAAATCCGGAAGAACTTCCTGCTTAACACAGTTGTCAAAACAGTAGAGTGCCAGGTCTTCCATATTTTTAAAATGATAGTAAAAGGTGTTGTGGTTAACACCTGCCTCAGCGGCAAGAGTTTTAATAGTTATATTCTTATACGGCATTTTTTCAAGCAGATTCCAAAATGCCTGCTCCATCGCTTCCCGAGCTTTTCCGTCATCTGTCTTCTTTGGTCGGCTCATAATTAGAAAAACATTCTCCTTTGTTCTATTTTATTAGAATGATAATCTAATTATATTAATAATGATTAAAAAATACACAAGGAGGAAATAATGGCAGAAAAAGTAAAAGTTGTTGTATTTAAGCATGAAGCTGAGGCATACAAGCTGTTCTCAGATATTAAAAACGGTCTTATTGAGAAAAAGAACTATGATTTATCAGAAATGATGATTATCAGAAAGACAGGTAACAGCATAAGTATCAGAGAATCTTTTGATACGGGCACCGAGACAGCAAATGATACATCTAAAGGCATGCTTATTGGTGCATTCATAGGTGTCCTCGGTGGCCCGATGGGTGTTCTTCTCGGAGGCTCAACAGGAGCTTTTGCCGGTTCTCTGGTAGATGCAGGAGATGCAGGAGAAAACCTGACTGTTATAGAAAAGGTTTCATCAGTTATTACAGACGGAGAGACTGCAGTAATAGCACTTGTAAGCGAGAGTGTAGAAAACAGCTTTGATTCTGAGTTTAACGGTGTTGATGTTGATAT
This sequence comes from Sphaerochaetaceae bacterium, assembly GCA_024699225.1. Taxonomy (GTDB): domain Bacteria; phylum Spirochaetota; class Spirochaetia; order Sphaerochaetales; family Sphaerochaetaceae; genus UBA1265. Next base: position 63,399 of record JAILPZ010000012.1, on the reverse strand, counting down.
CTACTCAGAAAGCGCAGCTGAAGTCATGGCTGAAGTAGAAGAGGCTAAGAGAGTAGAGAAAGAGCTCAAAAAGGAAGCCAGAAAGAGAATGGCTGAGGAAAAGAAAGAAGATGTAAAGCATAAGCTTGAAGACTATACTGCACAGCTTAAGGCCAAGTTTGCAAAGAAGGGGAACTGATATGAAAGAATTTAATGAACTTTGTAAAATCTTTGAAGAAGCTGATCTTCTTACATATTCAGCTCTTCTTACCGAGAAGTCCGTTAAAGTTCTTCCGGCTCTTTCTGCGGTTTCTGTAGACGGGTTAACCGGCGTGGAAGTATATGCTTCTTTTATAATTGCTTCTGTTGTTGCTGACGGAAAGCTCTCAGAGGAAGAATATGCCTTGCTCTATCCGTCTCTTCATGTTTTCTTTGGAGATAATATTGATTACGAGTCCTGTAAGAAGGCTGTAAGAAAAATCTCATCAGAGACAAGAGAACTTAAGAAACTTGTTAATGAGATGGTAGATGTATTAGGCCATCTCAGTGACAGTCTTAAGGACGATATTATTGTTATTTGCATGCTTATCTGTGCCATTGACGGCAAGATTTCTCTCAGAGAGAAAATGTGGATTAAGCAGCTTATAAAAGACTGATCTTGAGAAATGCAGTCTATATGATTAAAGTCTTCCAAAAGGCTTAACAAAATCTTACCTTTGGATTCAAAAAATCAGAATAGACTGCATTTTTTCTAAAAATTACTTATCCATTCCGCAGGGCAGAGAGCTTTCTGCACAGACCATTTCGTTTTTTACAGCTGAGTAGAAGCGGTAGCCGCCTGCAAAATTAAAAGCATCAAAACCACTGTTGTTCAGAATACAGGTTGAAATGTAACTTCTAAGCCCGCTCTGGCACATAACATAGATCTTTTTGCTTTTATCAAGCTCTCCAAGACGCTCTCTAAGTTCATCTACAGGAATGTTCATAAACCCTTCAACATGACCTCTTGAGTATTCTCCTGTGGTTCTTGTATCCAGCAGTGTCACGGAACCGTCACGCGGAAGTTTATCTACATCCTCAAAGTGAAACTGTTTGATTCTGCCACTGAGAATGTTGTCCATAACAAAACCTGCCATATTCACAGGGTCCTTTGCGGATGAGAACGGCGGAGCGTAGCAGAGATCCAGGTCTTTAAGATCCTCGGCGCCAAGGCCTGCCATAATTGCTGTTGCAAGAACATCTATTCTCTTATCCACGCCTTCCTTGCCTATGGCCTGGGCACCCAAAAGACGTCCGGTTTTCTTTTCAAAGACAACTTTCAGTGTCATGGTTTTGGCTCCGGGATAGTATGAGGCGTGAGAAGAGGGGGCAAGAATTATGCTTTCACACTCAAGTCCTGCCTTTAAGGCTGCCTTCTCAGTCAAACCGGTTCCGGCTACTGTTAAATCAAATACCTTAATAATGGATGAACCCATAGAGCCCTTAAACTCTGAATGTATGCCACAGATGTTGTCTGCTGCAATTCTTCCCTGCTTGTTTGCAGGACCTGCAAGGGCAATTGAAGCTTTTTCCTTACTTACAAAGTGTGTAACTTCGACAGCATCTCCTACAGCATAAATATCCTTAACAGAGCTCTGCATGTGGGAATTTACCTTTATACAGCCCTTAACGCCTTTTTCAAGACCTGCCTTATCTGCAAGAGCAGTATCGGGAACAACTCCTATTGCAAGAATTACCATGTCTGCACTTATATTTCCTGAGTCGGCTGTAGTGACAATAATATGGCTGTCTTTTTCCTCAAAGCCCGTAACGTTGCAGCCGAGCATGAGCTTTATTCCTTTCTCCCTGAGCTTTGCATGCACAAAGGTGGCCATGTCATAGTCCAGAGTATTCATAAGCTGCTTAGGGCGCTGGAGGACGGAGACTTCCAGACCTTTTTCATAAAGGTTCTCGGCTGTCTCAAGACCAATATAACCGCCACCGATAACCACGGCCTTTTCGGGTTTATGTTTTTGAACAAAATCATAAATGGCAAAGGTGTCTTCAACATTTCTCAGAGTAAAAATTTTCGGGCTGTCTATTCCGGGGAGATCCGGCTTGAGCGGTTTGGCTCCGGGAGAGAGGATGAGTGTGTCATAACTCTCCTCAAACGTTTTTCCGCTTTTAAGGTCCTTAACAGTGACGGTCTTTTTGTTCTTGTCTATATCCAGGACCTCATGGCTTGTCTTAACGTCAATTCTAAAGCGTGAGTAAAAGCTCTGAGGAGTCTGGAGTGTCAGATCCTCACGGTCTGTTATAACACCGCCTATGAAGTACGGCAGGCCGCAGTTTGCATATGAAACATAGCCTGATTTTTCAAAAACCACTATCTGGGCATTCTCATCCAGACGTCTTAATCTTGCTGCAGCAGTAGCACCGCCTGCAACTCCTCCAACTATTACTGTTTTCATGAGAGCACCTCTATATCACCCTTGTAGGAACTGATTCCGCCAATATTCTTTACATTTGTGTAACCCATACTTTTAAGTGATGCAGTTGCAGACGAGCTTCTGCCACCGCTCAGACAGTGGACAAACAGCGGTGTCTCCTTGTCCTTTACATATTTTGTAACACTTCCAAGGGAAGATAGGGGTACGTTTATGCTTCCCGGGATGTGGCCGCTTGCATACTCATCTTTTTCTCTTACATCCAGAAGTACTGAGCCTTCTGTGCTCTTCCATTCTTTTACACCCTCATTAATATCGGGTCCCTTAAGAAAATCAAAAAATCCCATCTTTTCCTGCCTTATTTTACAGTTCCATACGGCCAGGTGCTGATTCCGCCGAATTCAAGAACATTTGTATAGCCTATCTTAACAAGAGAAGCAGAGCCTTTTCTGCTTCTGTTTCCACTTCTGCAGTAAACAAGAATCTTCTGGTCCTTGTCCTTTAATATGCTCTCGGCTTTTGCCGGTATCTCATCATAGGGGATTAAAACAGCTCCCTCAATGTGAGACTCACTATATTCCTCTGCAGTTCTTACGTCCAAAATAACGTAGCCTGTCTCTTCATCAATTATTCTTTTGGCTTCTTCCTGTGAAATATGTGTGTAGGAAGCCTCCTCCGTCCTGCCGGCGCATGATGCTGCAAAAACAAGACAGAGTACAAGAAGTATTAATAACAACAGTTTCTTTCTCATATTATTTCCTTTTTCCTAAGTATTATATTACAGGCTGTGTTAAGTTTGAAAACCTTTTGTGCCGTGTTATAATCTCAGCGAGGTGTGTTATGGATGCTAATGTTGAAAGAATTCTTCACATAAGAATAAAGAGAACCATGGCAGCTCTTGAGAAAAACAATATGAGGGCTTTCTACGTGCCTTCTTCAAAGGAAGCTGCAGCCCTGGTTTCAACTCTGCTTGAAGAGGGTGAGACTGTTGCCACAGGCGGCAGTGCCACACTTGTTCAGACAGGAATTATGGAAATACTGAGAAGCGGTAAGTACAACTTCCTGGACAGGGGTAAAAAGGGTCTTACACCGGAAGAAACAAAGGAAATTCTTCATAAGGCTCTTCTGTCAGACACCTATCTTACAAGCTCAAATGCCATAACCGAGACAGGTGTTCTGTACAACGTTGACGGAAACTCAAACCGTGTTGCAGCCATGCTCTACGGACCAAAGCGTGTAATAGTTGTAGCAGGGCAGAATAAGATTGTTCCGGATCTGAGTGCTGCGGTTGTCAGGGTTAAGGAAACAGCGGCTCCTGCAAACTGCGTACGTCTTGATAAGGATACATTCTGTGCCAAAAACGGCAGATGCATGCGCCCGGTCTGTGACAAAGCTGATCTTATGACACTTCCTGCCGGAGGCTGTGAGGATACGATTTGCTGTAACTCGGTTGTTATGGGCAGACAGAGAAACGCTGACAGAATAATTGTAATAATAGTCGGTGAGGATCTCGGTTTCTGATTTAAGAAGCCTTAGGAGCCGGTGTAGGTGTTGGTGTGGGATTTGAATCCCCGCCTGAAGATGAACCGAGAATTCCAAGCAGAGAGGCCAGAAGTGCAACTTCACTTATGGCTTTGGAAACTGCCTTATCCAGGTCTTCTACAGTATTGTCTATTGAGCGAACCTGTATGCCGTAGTCATCCATGGTTTTAACAGTTTCAGAGCTTGGGAAGTCAAGCTTCTCAGGCATCCGGGACCCTCCTTCAAACTTGCAGCGTCTGAATGAGGCAGAGCCGTCTTTCATGCGTGACGGGCACTGGGCAAACAGGCGGCAGATCAAAGGACGTGCGGCATAGACCTGGCAGTGGTAAGGATTGTCTTTATTATACAGCGGACAAATTCCGTCAGAAGGCTTGTTAACCTTATCAATTAAGGCTATATCTCTTTTTATTAAAAGAATGTAGGAAGCAACCATCTTTGCTTCGACACTTGTAATATCAGGGATAAAATGTTCGCAGCATGTTCCGCATCCGCTTTTACAGTGTATGTTAAAAGTGCTGCAGAATTCCTCTGTTTCTTCTTCAATCCTGTCATATATTTCAGAGAGTTCGGAGAGGCTTTTTCCTAGTGAAGTGTCTCCGAGCAGACCAATGATCTTTTCTCTATCACTGTTCATTTGTGAAAAAAAATAATTACTTTTTTAGGTATATGTCAATTTTGGGATAGCTCCAAAAAATAAAAAAAACACAAAAAAATTTTTTAAAGTATGATTAATGTATGCTCAAAGTAAAAGACAGATATCTTTTTGAAGATGATAAACCATTTTTCTATCTCGGTGATACAGGCTGGCTCATGCTTGAAAAGCTTTCCTGGGACGAGATGGTTTTGTACCTGAAAAACCGTAGGAGCCTGGGCTTTAATGTTATCCAGGTTGTCCTTCATTATGCTCTTCCCGACAAAAGCGGAATAGAGAACGGCATGCCCGTCTACGACAGGGATACCCAGAATGAAAAGTACTATGAGACAGCCTCCCGAATGATCTCTTTTGCTGAGTCTCTGGGTTTAAAAATAGCTCTTCTTCCCACCTGGGGTTCATTTTTCACCCACAAAATAATGAATGAAAATAACGTAGAGGCCTTTGCAAAAAAGATAGTCTCTTCTTTTTCTCATCATAAGAACCTTATCTGGGTTCTCGGTGGAGATGTGCGCGGTTCAGATGCCTATGAGGCCTTTGATAAGTTCGGAACAGTTCTAAAGGCCCTTGACCCTGAACACCTCATTACCTTCCATCCGTTTGGAAGAACTCTCTCTGCGCGGTGGTTTAACAGCTGTCCCTGGCTTGATTTTAATATGTTCCAGTCAGGTCACAGGCGCTACGACCAGAAGATGCTTCAAAAGTGGGATGATGAGACGGACATCTGGTACGGTGAAGACAACTACCGCTATGTTGAAGAGAACAACAGCATGAGCCCCGTTAAACCCTGTCTGGATGCAGAGCCAAGCTACGAGGGAATAATTCAGGGTCTTCATGATCCGCGTCAGCCATATTGGGAGGAAAAGGATGTAAGGCGCTACGCATACTGGTCTGTATTTGCAGGTGCCTGCGGCTTTACCTACGGACACAACGCTATCATCCAGTTCTACGACCCTGATAAGGGACGCGGTGCCTACGGGGTGCGTGAAAGCTGGGTTCAGGCCCTCCATGCCCCGGCAGCCGGTCAGCTTAAGACTCTTAAGTCTCTTATGGAAAGCGTTGATTACACAAAAGGCAGAGAGCATAACGACTACCTCTCTTCAGTTCAGAAAGAAAGGTACCACCATGTATCCATATTTGCGGGAGAGAACTTCCTCTTTGCCTATACCTATACCGGTGAAGAGTTTAAGTTAAATCTTAAACACTATAAGGACAAAGCTCTTACGGCCTACTGGCTTAACCCTCAGAGCGGGGTGTACAGCTACATGGGAGTGATTAAGAATGAGGATGAAAAGGCCTTCTGTCCAGTCAAACGCTATGAGGATTCAAACGATTGGGTACTGATTCTAAAGTATTAATTGTTCAATACGGCTCAAAAACCTGTCCTCCGTGCCACGACATAAGGCTGAAGATAGAGAAGTGGGCAAAGGAACACAACGTTTCTTTTCGCTACATAAGTACAGACGACCATCCTGAGGAGGCCGCCCAGAAAGGAATACTCTCAGTGCCCGCAGTAGTTGTATACGTAAACGGGCACGAGACCATCCATGATGCAGGATACTTTAGCTTAAATGCAATATTTGAGAGAACTGAGTACTATCTGAGCTTACTTTAAATACTGGTTGAATATTTCAATATAGTATTCTTCATCCAGAGGAGCACCCAATCTCTCCCAGACAACAACTCTGTTTTTGTCTACAAGGAAGAAGCCCGGTACGGGTTCGGTATCCCTGTATTCATGGATATTCGCAGTATCTATACCAACAGGGTAGGTTACACCGTAGGTCTTGGCTACTTCTTTGGCTGTGGCCATAGTGTCGTTCCACTGTGAAAGTGAAATAAATGCTATCTTTCCCTCGTACTTTTTGGAAAGAGACTCAAGAACAGGAAGTGCCTTCTTGCACGGTACGCAGGAGCCGCCCCAGAAATTGATAAGAACAAAGTCATTTGTTTCCAGAACTTCAGAAAGTCTGAATGTTCCCTGTGTTGTCTGCGTTTTGAAATCAGGAATAACTTTTCCTGTTATTTCTTCTTCAATGGTTGTTTCTGTTCCGGCAGTTGCACAGGATGCAAAAAGCAGAACAAAGAGAGTAATAAAAATAAAAGATTTTTTCATGCTTTTTACTTCCTGCCTGTATTATACACGAGATGAAGGCATAAAAAAACCACTTCGTGAGAAGTGGTAAGTGAACGGACAGGGGATCGAACCCTGGACCCACAGATTAAGAGTCTGTTGCTCTACCAGCTGAGCTATCCGTCCATAAGTTGCAGAATGTTTATAACATTTTGCATGGCTTTTGGCAATAGGAGATTTAAAATTTTACTCCCGGCAGGGCTCGAACCTGTAACCTGCGGATTCGAAGTCCGACGCTCTATCCAGTTGAGCTACGGGAGCGATCTGCCTTGCTATAGCCTTTAGGGTGGAAGACGGGGCTCGAACCCGCAACAACCAGATCCACAATCTGGGGCTCTACCATTGAACTACTTCCACCATGGTGCGTATTGAAATATGCAATAATTAACTAATAAAGTCAATAAAGATTATGAAAGCTTTTCAGCCTTGATTATTATACAGCTTACAGACCAGGAAACAGGAGCTGCACAAAGCTGGGCTGTAAGTTCCTTAATCATTTTCTCTTCTTCTGTGCTATCTGCCTTAAGTGCCGGCGCGTATGAAGAGTGAACCCAGCGCTTAACATCATCACTGTCTATAATTCTGGATTCGGTGAAGTTAAAATTCTCAGTTCCGCAGATCTTAAAGTGCTTTTCAACTGCACTAAGCATTTTCTTCTTAAAATCCTTGTCGTAGATGGTCTCTTCAGCCTTCTTAAGGCTCTTTTTAAGAGGACTTTCATGAATCAGATCTGAAAGATGGGTGCCGTCGGAGGGGAGTGTTTCAGCAAGAGTGAGACTTGCAGTGTCTGTGCACAGAGGAAGAAGGTCCTTTATGCTTTTTCCCATATCCTTTGAAAGAACAAGGTGGTTTCTGCCAACTATGTGCTCAAACCTTATGTCAGAGGGGATGGCAGAAAGGGAAGAGTAGACCTGAGGCTTGTCGGCATTTACTGAAGAGACTGAAGAGCCTCCCATGTTATAGGAGACATTCTCATCCAGTGTGTCGCATCTGTGCTGAATGTACTGAAGGTCCTCTGCGTTTCTGACAACTGCCGCAGAGAGACCCTCGGGTGTGCGGCGGAAGGCCTCCCAGAGCATCATGCCGTGTCCTGCATTCAGAACCAGAATGCGGTCACTTCTTATGCAGTCAAAAGATGAGAAGACCTTGTCCCTGAGAGTTGAAAGAGCCTGGCTTCTGGCCTGCTCAGACCTTTTTATCCACATCTCGCGGTTCTTGTCTTTCTTTGTAAAGGTAAGGTTCTCGGGAAATGCATCCAGATCAACGGTCTCAAGCTGTATTTCACGTCTTCTGTTAACTGCATCCCTGATTGTTGCCTCATAGCCTATGTTGCCCGGCTGGTAGAAAACCTTGCCCTGAAGCTCGTTTGGAAGGTACTGCTGGGCTACCCAGTGCTCTCTGTATGCATGAGGATACATGTAGCCTTCACCGTGGCCAAAGCCTTCGCTGTCGCGGCTTGCATCCCGCAGATGGTTTGGAACCTCAGACATCTGAGACTCTTTTTCCACACCGCTTAAGGCGTCAAAGAAGCCTAGGGCGCTGTTGCTCTTGGGAGCTGTAGAAAGATATAGCGCTGCATGGGTTAAGTGGTATCTGCCCTCGGGCATGCCAACCATGTTAAAGGCCTGAGCGTCTGCAGTTACTACTGAAATTGCATTCGGGTCAGCAAGACCTATATCCTCACAGGCGCTGATTAACATGCGGCGGAAGATAAAGCGCGGGTCTTCTCCTGCATGGACCATTTTTGCAAGCCAGTACAAAGCTGCATCTGGGTCGCTTCCCCGAAGCGATTTAATGAAGGCAGAAATAACATCAAAGTGATAGTCTCCCTCCTTGTCGTACAAAACGGCTTTTCTCTGAATACTTTCTTCTGCAGCTTCCTTTGAAACAAATACAACTCCGTCTTTTGATTCTGAAGTTTCAACTGCAAGTTCAAGAGCATTAAGGAGGCTTCTTGCATCTCCTTTTGCTACATCAATTAAGTGCTCAAGAGCCCCTTGCTCAAACTCAACCTTTATCTTTCCGTAACCGCGCTCCTTGTCAGAGAGGGCCTGAAGGGCTATGTCTTTAAGATTCTCATCTGTAAGAGGCTTTAACTGAAATATTCTTGATCTGCTGACAAGGGCTGGGTTTACTTCAAAGAACGGGTTTTCAGTGGTAGCACCAATGAGAATAAAGGTTCCGTTTTCAACCCATGGTAAAAGTGCATCCTGCTGGCTTTTATTCCAGCGGTGAACCTCATCTACAAAGAGAATTGTTCTTCTTCCGTAAACACTCAGGCGGTCCTTTGCACCGTCTATTTCTTCCCTTAAATCCTTAACTCCGCTTAGAACAGCATTTAAGGATGTAAAATGACTTTTTGTAGTATTTGCTATTACTCTTGCAAGGGTTGTCTTTCCTGTTCCGGGAGGACCGTAGAATATTACTGAACTTAACTGGTCAGCCTGAATGGCTCTTCTGAGAAGACGACCGGGGCCTACAATATGGTCCTGGCCTATGTACTCATCAAGAGTTCTGGGCCGCATCCTGTATGCCAGGGGCTGATTCTTTATTTCACTGCTTGAAGCCTTTTCAAATAGTTCCATTTTGTCCCTGCCGTCAATATGTTCTGAATACCTTTCTGGCCACCTCGTTTCCGTAAGGATCCGGGGTAGTTCTGAACAGCTCTTCCTCAGTTGCAAGAAGATCAAGATACAGTTCTGTCATATGGACAGAAAGAAATTCCCTCATATCAACACTATTAATTAATTCAGTATTGGTTCCGTTAATCTGGTCCTTACTGACTATCCAGTTTGTGTACTGGTTTAAAATGTCGCGTGCACCCCAGATTTCAAGATCTTCAAAACACTCTCTCCAGAAATCAACCATGGAAGAATAGTTGAGGGCGGAAAACGCAGTTGTAATACTTGTATTCGAAGATTCTACATAGTAGATGGGGTCTTCAAAAGTCATGTTTTCAACCCTTGACTCTATAAACGTATAAAACTCTTCCAGATTGTTGTATATGTATTCCTCGGCGTATTCCCTCCAGGTCTCCATCATTACTGAAAAACCCGGAATTACATCCTTGAACTCCGTCATTTTCTGATACTCTTCAGGCAGGAAGCTGTCCTGTGAGATCTGTCTGTAGAACTCTGTTCCTGCGTTTGAGGAGGCAGTATAAAGGGCCACTTCAAGAGCCTGTGCAGCTTCCTCTTCAGTTATATCCTCATATTTGTGCTTTGAACCGAAAGTTGAGCATGAGATAAAGAGCACTAAAAACAAAATAAGAGAGCTGAAAATAAATAAACGGCCTTTGTTCATGCTCAAAATATACCATTTGCTTGAATATTTGCATAGAAGGAATTACCCTTTGCCCATGAGCATACTGTTCGAAAACGACAGCTTTTTAATTGCAGACAAGATTCACGGTCTGCCCACAGTGCCTCTTAAAAAAACCCCGGATCAGGATACTTTATTGTCCAGAGTCGGAAAGCTCTGTCCTGCTATTCTTTCTGTCAGAGGGAAAAATGAGTGGGAAAAGGGCGCACTGCACCGTCTTGATACAGATACCTCAGGTCTTGTTGTTTTTGCCAAAACCCAGGCTTTTTATGATTATCTGAGCAGGGAACAGAATGAAGGGCGTTTTGTAAAAACATACAGGGCAGATACTGACGGAGATACTGAAGAAAAGGAAATTTCATCCTATTTCCGTGCGTTCGGAGAAGGCCGGCGCCGTGTTAAGGTTGAAACAGATATAAGAAAAGCTGACTCACCTGTGCTCTACACAACGGAGATCGAAAGAAAAGAAAAGGGTGTGTACATGTGTACCATCACCCGTGGTTTCCGTCATCAGATAAGATGTCACTTAGCCTACCTTAACTGCCCCATAAAGGGAGACAGGCTCTATAACACCGGCATATCTTCTCCGGTTCTTTTGCTTGACTGTCAGAGCGTCTCTTTCACACTTCCTGACAAAAAGATTTTTACTTTTGATAAGACTCTGTAACTATTGAGTCTTCTCCCGGAGCACTTGTTACAATCTCAACCCTTCTTTCCAGCTCGGAAAGCTGCTTGTCCAGGCTCTTTGCAATCTTCATGCCTTTCTCATAGAGATCTACTGCCTCTGAAAGGTCTGTTTCCCTGTTCTGGAGTTTTTCATTAATTTCTTCAAGCTTCTTAAGTTCTTCTTCAAATTTCATTTTCTTATTCCTTTTCTGTTACCTGAGCTGAAATTCTTCCATCTCTCAGGATAATCTGTACGTTGTCCTTAACATCTACGTTCTTTGAATCTGTCAGAGTCTTTCCGTCAGGTCCCCTTACTATGCTGTACCCGCGTTCAAGAACAGAAGCAGGCGAGAGAGCCTTCATGGTGTTCTGTGAAAGGGTTAGGGAGTTTCTGAAAGATTTAACTCTGTCACTTATTCTGTTCTGCATCTCAGAGGTGCTGTTTTCAAGGTGCATGCGAATTGAAATCAGGCGGTTCTGAAGCAGGGCCTCAGAGCTCTTTCCTGAGCTTGATTCAAGACGAAGCCTCAACTGCCTTAATGTGGAGTCCACCTTGTCCTGCATCTGGGCCATAATTGTTCTTACCTTGTCCCTCTGGTCTGAACTTGCTTCGCATACAAGCTCACCTGCAGCTGACGGGGTAGGGGCCCTGAGGTCTGCAACAAAGTCACTTAAGGCCCAGTCCGTCTCATGTCCTACTGCAGATATAACCGGGATCTCTGAGCGGTGAATAGCTTCTATAACCATCTCATCACTGAACGGAAGCAGATCCTCAAAAGAACCTCCTCCACGTCCGACAATCATGACATCTGCAAGAGAGAAGGTATTTACATCATCTATTCTCCGGGCAACAGTAGCTGCAGCATCCGGACCCTGAACAATCGCCGGAAGGATAATTATGTTCATTCCGGGGTTTCTTCTTCCCGTAATCTGCAAAATATCCTGGAGCGCTGCTCCGGTGGCACTTGTAATTACTGCAACACGTGAAGGCCGTGTCGGGATAGCTTTCTTTGCCTCAGGAGCAAAGTAACCGAGAGCCTCATATTTTTTCTTTCTCTGTTCAAGGGCAAGAAGAATATCTCCGTCTCCGGCCTTTTTCATGGAAGTACATACCAGCGTATAGTTTCCTCGCGGTTCATAGACACTTATGCTTCCCGTCACCGTAACTTTCATGCCGTCCTGAGGCACAAAAGGCACACGCGCTGTTGTACTTCTCCAGATGGCGCAGTTAACCAGAGCACCTTCATCCTTTAATGCAAAATACCAGTGTCCGTTTGGAGCCATTTTAAAGCCGCTTATCTCACCTTCAACGGTAAGACCGAAGAAGGAGCTTTCAATGGTTTCCTTGAGAATCTTTGTAAGTTCGCTGACACTTAATAAATTATCCATATCAATTGAGAATTTTATCAGTGCCGGCTCTTCATAACAAGAAGGCATTTTGCCTGATAGAACTTGATTTAATGTTGCATTGTCCTATACATTTTTGTATAAAAAAATAATAACTGGTATATAATATAGTAAGGAATTTTGTAATGAGGGGCTTTATTACAATTGCGCTGATACAGAAATATGTAGTAAAAACAGCATCTGCAGCAGGCAGATTTGCTTCAGTATCTGCTTCCCATTACACCGCTTTTTGTAACTTTTTCCCGGCTCATGTGGTTTTAAAAAGGTGGGGAAAGTGAACAGATTTGCAAAGATTTTTATCACAGCACTTCTCATTGTACTTTTATTCATCTCGTGTGACGGCAGCGTTGCAAGCTTCATATCATCTGACAATACTACCTCTGAGGGGGCTTTTGAGTATGGCGGAGTAAGATATGAATCACTTCAAAAAGCTGTAGATGCCATAAGTGCCTCAAGAAGCGGAAGATCCGGTGCTTCCTACACCATCAAGGTAAACAAGGATGTTATTGCACGCGGTGTAACAATCAGTAATATCAACGGAACCATAACGTTTGATCTGGACGGACATATTGTTTCATTCGTCAACAGCGGAGAGGCAGCAATTGTTGTTGAAAACCAGAATACACAGCTCAACATTACAAGCGGTTCACTGATTCTTATGGACAGTGAAACCATCCTCTCAGTCAATTCTTCTACAGTATGCCTGCAGGAAGATGTTTCTGTAACAGGAAATGTCACGGCTACTTCCTCTAAAGTGTATGTTCAGGATTATTCATCACTTTCAGGAACTATAAATGCAGATTCTTCCACCGTCACGGTTGAAGATGATGCAGCCTACAAGGGCAGTGTAACACTTAACGGTTCAACCTTTAATGCTCAGTCTACAAAGACACCGAAGGTAAATGTTTTAACCATGACCGGGTCTTCTTATGTGACTGTTGAAGCTGACAAATCCCTTTACCTGGGTTCTGCAGACATAACATCAGGCTCTGTTAACGTCCATAATACCGGAACAGTTTCCACAGGCGAGAACTGTGATCTTTCTTCCCATATCGTCAGCGGAGTTTACTACACAAATAACAGTTCTTCAGAAAGAACCTATTACGAGTCTCTTGAGAGTGCTGTAAATGCTGCCCCGGGACAGACAATCTACCAGGTTCTAAATGATTTAAATGACAGTAATATTCCTTCAGACGTATCTGTTGTAACAGCAACAGGAAAGGAAATAAGCGGAATAATTAATGTCTACTCCGGAGCTGCACTTAACATTTCAGGTTCAGGCACAGTTTCTGAGATTAACGGAAACGGAAGCGTCTGTTTCTCAGGCACTTCTTCTTCCTCTCCTGTAATAGGAAACGTGGCAGTCCCATATGTTGTTTTTGAATATGCAACTGTAAACGGAGAAGTGGAGGCAACAACAATTGAGGGCTCTTACAGTACCTTCAGCGGAAACCTTTCAGCCTCAGGAAATATAGAAATTTCTGACTCTTCATTTAATAACAACTCAGCTTCGGTTGTTTCAACCGGCGGTAACGTTATACTTACGAACGTAATTGGCAAACTTAATACCGTAACTTATTCAGGCATCACCGGTACTGACAGCTGCACGGTTGTTATAGACAACACAGAAGCAGAAGATACGTTTACCGTAGCAGAAGATGTAAAGTCAGCTGATGGAGATGTAACAATTAAGGGTTCTTCTTCCTGCGCTGTTTCAGTTGAAGGAAAAGTAGAGGGCTCTGCCATAGTCACTGAATATGCAGCTTTCTCAGACTCTGTGAGTGCGGGAAATTCCATAACTGCATCAAACAGCACATTTAAAAAAGCTGTAAGTGCTGCACAGGGAAATATTTATATAAAGAATTCCGGATTTGCATCTGATTCAGGCATAAGAGCGGAAGCCGGTTCAGTTAATATAGAAAACTCTACAGGTACAGTCGGCTCTGTTACTGCAGCTTCTGACCTGCAGAGTGTAACAATTGCAAACACCAGAGTTTCCTCAACACTGACAACCGGAGACATTAGTGCCGGTAATCAGGGCAGGGGAGCTGTAACAGTTAAGGGAACATCTTCAAAACCTGTAACTGTAAATGGAAAGATTTCAGGTTCAACGGTTGAAGTAAACCATGCAAATATTGCAGGCCCTGTTTCCTCACAGTCAGATGCAGTTTTTGCCTCTGCAACCTTTACGACGGGATCTTCCATAACTTCAGGAGGCTCTCTCTCCATAACCGAATCTGAGGGTACTGTTGGTTCTGTCAGTGCAGGCAGCGGGTCATTAACCATATCAGGTACTGCTTCTTCTGTCCTTGAAGTCAGTGGAGAAATCAGAAGCTCAGCCGCACTTACCGGCTCTTACCTTAGCTTTACAGACGGATCTAAGAATATTGTTTCAGAAGCCGGCAAAATAACACTTTCAAACGTAAAGGGAACTGCAGGAAACGTCTATATTAGCGGTTCTGAAGCTTATGATATTGAAATCTCCAGCTGCGGAATTCTCTCTGTTGGAAACATCTTTGCCGTAAACGGTGCTGCAGGTGTAACACTTGAAGGCGGGTCTGATGCTGTTATTACAGTCGGAAGTATTTCACGTGCCTCATCTGTTAATACTTCATACACTTCACTTGGGTTAATTGGCTTTTCTGCTTCTCCTGTTACAAGTTTAACTGACAGAAACAGCAGTATCACAAGCTCAGTTTATACAGAATCTGACATATCATTTGAAGGCTCTGTCTTCAGCGCTCCACATGCAACAATTATTTCTGACAGCGGCAGTATTACCCTGACAGATACAACAGGTTCTGTCGGTTCCCTTACTGCAGATTATTCAGGGCGCAGCATTAGAGTAGACAACAGTGAGGCAACAGAAGCTCTGACTATTGCAAGAATTAAATGTAATGCAGAAGACGGTACTGCTACAGTTACCAGTTCTTCAAAAACTGCGGGAACTGTAACGGTCAGCGGAAAGATTTCTTCACATAACCTTACCTTGAAGGACAGCGCAGCTACCAGAGAAAAGAGCGCTGCAACCCTGTATGTATCATCTGTTGACAGCAGCGTAATTAATATCTACGGCGGCCATTACGGAAGCAGGACTTCCCAGTTTGTATTTGAAGCTGCACCTTCTGCTGTAAATACATACTACGGCACCGTATATGTCGGCTCTTCAAATGCATCTGAGGTTCTCTCTGCATTCCTTTCAGGAGCCAGGGCTTCTGATGGTGAGACTGACTACACCCTCTATCCTGTAAATGCAGTAATCTGTCAGGATATAACACTGGAGAACTCCTTCAATGTCGGATCAGCAGAACTTGGAAACCGGAAGATAATCAACATTTCAGGTGAAGATATTAAAACTCCTTATTCCTTTAAAGAGGCAGACGGACTTTATCACAGCTTCTGTCCTGTACTCTACGGAGGAAACGTCACTGTTTCATCAGTACTAAGGGCAGTCTCTGATTCTTCTGTCAGTGGTGGTTATCAGGACAGTACAACAAATGCCTGTCTTGCCTACAGTGAGAATACAGTGAACTTAAACAGGGCTCTTCTTTATTCCGGCGGAGAAATAGTTTCCTTCTAAAAGGGCACAAAAAAAGGATGCTTTCAAAGCATCCTCTTTTTTTTCTAAAAAATGGTTGAATCTTACTCTTCAACAATAGCACCTGTCGGGCAAACTGAAGCGCAAGTTCCACATGAAGCACAAGCATCCTGGTCAATTACATAGATATCACCTTCGCTGATGCATCCTACCGGACATTCACCTGCACATGTTCCACATGCTACACAAGTATCTGTAATTCTGTAAGCCATTTGTAATCTCCTTAAAAATAGTTATAGACACTTAAATAGTAATGACTGAAATGAAGGCAAGTCAATTTGGTTTTTAATTTTGCCTTAAAGATTAGCATATGCTTACTGCCTTGTTTTTTCCCTGTAAAGCCCCCATATTGTTGATAACAAGGGGAGAAAATCAGTAAAATTTGCCTATGAAAAAATTAGTACTGGCTGAAAAGCCGAGTGTTGGCAGGGAACTTGCCTCAGTACTTGGCTGTATAAACCGTGGAAAATATCTTGAAGGCCCTTCCTATGTTGTTACATGGGCACTGGGGCACCTTGTAACGCTCTGTCCGCCGGATTCATACGGTGAGAAGTACAGACGCTGGAGCCTGGGAAACCTTCCCATGCTGCCCGAGGTTCTTGATACTATGGTAATAGAGAAGACAAAGGACCAGTTTGAGCTGGTTAAGAGCCTTCTCGACAGAGATGATATAGAAAGTGTTGTTATAGCAACAGACGCCGGAAGAGAAGGTGAGCTTGTAGCACGCTGGATTCTAAAACAGGCTGAGTGCACAAAGAAGACAGAGAGACTGTGGATAAGCAGCCAGACCGAAAGTGCCATAAGGCAGGGCTTTGAAAACCTCAAAGATGGAAAAGACTACGATAATCTTTACTACGCAGCAGAAAGCCGCTCCTACGCCGACTGGTACATAGGTTTTAATGTTTCAAGAGCCATGAGCTGTCATTTTGACTCCCGTCTTTCTGCAGGAAGAGTCCAGACACCGACACTTGCCCTTATTACTGAGAGAGAGGATGAGATAGAAAGCTTTGCCGGAAAGTTCTACTGGACAATCCGTGCTGACTTCGGCCGCTTTAAAGCCTCTTACTACACTGAGGAAAACACGGTAAAGATTCAGGATGAGGAAAAGGCAAACAGTCTTTATACCTCACTTAAGGGTAAAACCGGAAAGGTCGTCAGCGTTAAGAAGGTCAGCAAGACTGAAAAGCCGCCTTTAGCCTATGATCTGACTGAGCTTCAGCGGGATGCAAACATGATTTTAGGCTTTTCTGCCAAGCAGACCCTGGATACCCTGCAGCGCCTTTATGAGGTGCATAAGATTGTAACATACCCCAGAACAGACAGCCGCTACATTACAGACGATATTGTGCCTACCTTCTCAGAACGCCTTGCAGCGCTTAAGAACACCGACTTTGCGCCTCTTTGCCCTGCAGTCACTGATATAAGGGCAGACCTTACCCGTCTTGTGAACAATGCCATGGTCTCTGACCACCACGCACTTCTTCCTACGGAGCAGCCGGTTGATGTTTCCAAACTCTCGTTTGAGGAGAAACAGCTTTGGGAGCTCGTTATTTCAAGGTTCCTTGAAACTTTAAGTGACGACTACGAGTACAGCACAACAACAGTGGAAATAGATGTGGAAGGCTGCCTCTTCTCTGCAAGAATGACCATGCCTGACAAACAGGGCTGGCGTGATATTACAAGAAGGATGGGCCGCCGTTTTTCAACTTCTGTAGAGGACGACAGCGAGTTCGGTCTCTACGGCCTTAAGGAAGGCTCTGAAGTTACTGTAAATGACGTAGAACTCAAGCGATTTGCAACCATGCCTCCGCAGAGATACACGGAAGCAGACTTACTGTATGCCATGGAGCATGCAGGACGCCTTGTAGACGACAGTGAACTGAGAAAACGTCTGGAAAATGGACTTGGTACTCCTGCTACAAGAGCTGATATAATAGAGAAGCTCATACAGAATAACTGTATGGAAAGAAAGGATGGCTTTTTAGTTCCCACAGCCAAGGGAAGGGAACTTGTACGTCTTGTTCCGCCTCAGCTTAAGAGTGCAGAACTTACCGGGCAGTGGGAAAAGAGACTGTATGAGATTTCCGGCGGCAAGGAGAGCGAAAAGCCGTTTATAGAGGATATAAAGAAGAATGCTGCAGACCTTGTAAAGGAGGTTGTGGCAAACAGAGATACCTATGACCCGACAAGGATGGGAGACCCCAAACATGTCTGTCCGTTCTGTGCCTGGCCTATGGCAAAGGTTCTGGATGCAGAGGGAAGGGTCCACTACGTGTGTCAGCGCTTCTCATGCGGTTATGAGGAAATGATTATTAAAAAGCAGATAAAGGACAAGGTTCTGCTTGCAAAGTCAGTTGTAAAGGAAAGTCATTACCGCAGAGCAGAAAGGAAGACTGAGAAAACTGAAAGGAGCTTCGGCTCTGATTCAGGTAATGGCGGAGGTACTTTTGCAGACTTTATCAGGGCTTCCGAGGAAAGGAAGAAAGGGAGAAAACACTGATGAGTGAAAGTGTAACTATTGTTGAAAAAGGCCTGACCGGCTTTGGTTTTATCGAAGGTGATGAATACAAATTCAGAAATAAGGTTAGTGGAGATGATTCTGTTTACCGTCATCTTACAGAGCAGGAGATTTCTGTTCTTGAAAAAAACGACAATATCGCAGATGACTGGAACAACGTTCTTGTTAAGGATGAGTTTGACCCTTCCTGCATAAGACGTGCAGCCTTCTACGGCAAGGTAAGAATTGGCAGGGTTAAACCCTGCGCTCTGCATTACCATGACCTTGAACTTCCCTGCGGAATTTACTACAGCACCATAATCAGCAGTGATATAGGAGATTGCTGTTCAATTCGCGGTGTGAGCTTCATGAGCCACTATATTGTTCACGACAAATGCATACTCTTCCATATCAGAGAGCTTCAGACTACAAACCACAGCAAGTTCGGAAACTGCATATTAAAAGACGGAGAAGATCCTTCTGTTCTGGTTTCTCTTTCAGTTATGAATGAGAACGAGGGCAGGGCAATTGCAGCCTTTGAGGACTTAACCTGTGCAGATGCATTTCTCTGGGCGGACAATCCTGCAGACAAGGACCTGAATAAGGCTCTCTGGGCTCTTACAAAATCTTCCTATTCATCTGAACGCGGCTGGTACGGTGAGGTTGGTGAAGGCTGTGTGATTAAGGATACGGGTATTATCAAGGATGTAATGATTGGACCCTCCTGCTACATAAAGGGTGCCAACAAGATTAAGAACATTACAATCAAAAGCACAAAGGAATCTCCTGTTCAGCTCGGAGAGGGTATAGAGCTTGTAAACGGTATAATCGGACCCGGATGCAAGATCTTCTACGGCTGTAAGGCCATCAGGTTCGTAATGTGCGAAAACAGTCAGCTTAAGTACGGTGCAAGACTGATAAACTCTGTTCTCGGAGATAACTCAACAGTCTCATGCTGTGAGGTTCTGAGCAACCTTCTGTTCCCGTTCCACGAGCAGCACCACAACAATTCATTCTTGATTTCTGCCCTTATCATGGGACAGTCAAACATGGCAGCCGGTGCTAATATCGGTTCAAACCACAACAGTCGTGCAGCTGACGGCGAGATGCGTGCCGGACGCGGTTTCTGGCCGGCTCTTTCATCTTCAATCAAGTACAACAGCCGCTTTGCAAGCTTTGTCATGATTTCCAAGGGCCAGTATATTCACGAGCTGAATATCCGTTTCCCGTTCACACTTCTTTCAGATAACTTAAAGCACGGCTACAGACAGATTTATCCTGCCTTCCTGTGGATAAACAACATGTACGCACTTGAAAGAAACTGCGGCAAGTTTGCTGACAGGGACAAGAGAAAACAGGCTGTTCAGCATATTGAAACAGACTACCTTGCTCCTGATACTGCAGCTGAAATTCTTGATGCATTCTTTACCTTAAGAGACCTCTATGAGGAAGCAGATCATGATGAGAACAAGGTCCAGATTACTGATATGGAAAACTCCAAGACACCGGTGAGGGTTCTCAGATGTGAAAAGGCTCTTCAGGCCTACAGTGACATGATTGAGTACTACTGTGCAAAGGAGATTGTCTCCTACTGCAGTAAAAACGGAGTATCCGTATCTTCTCTGGATGCAAAGAGTTCAAAGGCCTGCAAGGAATGGGAAAACCTCGGCGGCCAGCTTGTTCCGTCATACAAGGTAGAGGATCTTAAGAACAGGATCAAAAAGGGCGAGTTTAAGAACTGGAAGGAACTTCACAAGGTCTACGACAAGTGGTTTGAGGAGTATCCTCTTGAGAAGGCTCTTAACGCCATAACTTCCTACAAGAGCCTGACAGGCTGTTCTTCAATTTCCGAGAAGAGATGGAATGACCTTAAGAAGAAACTTTCAAAGACACGTTCATTCATAGATGACCAGGTCTACGCCACAAGGGCCAAGGACTACTCAAGAGACTTCAGACTGTGGACTTACAAGTCCTACGACGAGCTTGAATCTGTCATGGGTCCGCTTGAGGACAACTCCTTTATCAAGGAGAGCAAGAAGAAGACTGCAGCCATGCTTGAACAAATGAAAAAGGTTGTCTATTAATTACTGCTCGGGGAAAACCCAGTTGTTGCAAAGAGAGGTAAAATCGGTTTTGTACATACCAATTCTCGGTTTTACCTGCTCATTCATAAATCTCTTATCCGTCTTGTAGGCTTTCTTTACCAGAACTCTGCCCTTATGAAGTCTTACGCACATGGCCTTTGTGTAGAAGCGGCTGACGTTCTTTGTCTCAGAGCGGTCCTCAATAAGAAACTGTTTGCCAAAGAAGATTATGGCCAGGTCGCAGGATGAGTAGATGGGACAGCCGTAGAGCCAGCACCTTGTTCCAAAGTCCAGAGTCTGCCAGTAGGCACTTTCCAGCTCCTCATCATAACCTCTGATTCTCTGAAAAAGAGCTCTGTCGTAAAGCCCTAAGCCCAAAAACGGGTAGAGCGTGGCATCCATGCCTCTTCCCGGAAGAAGGCTCAGCGGATCCACGTCCTGATTGTTGAGCTTTGGAGCTCTGACTGTAGGAATCAGCTCCTTGTCCTTGTTAAAGACAATAGGGGAAATTACTACAGGATGAGGCTCGGCCTTCATGGCTTTTTCTATTCCTGCCCAGTTGAAATCCACAAGGTCCACATCTGATCTGGTTACGTAAAAGTATGTGGTTCCGCATGCATTTGCCAGTGCATTAATTCTCTCTGCAAGAGAGGGGCTCTGGTCAAAAACTATCAGGGTAATATCAGGGTAGCGGCTGCTTAACTCATCAACGCTGATTCTGTCAGCCTGGGTTAGAACGTGGATGTTGTGATTATAGTTGCTTGTATACCAGCGGATTGCCTCTTCAAGGTTCTGCTTTGTTCCCGTATCCATAATTCCCACGGCAAGGAACTCCTCGCTGTGAAGGCCGCTTATGAGGTGGTTTATATCACTGTGTCTTGAAATAATCTGATAGTTCTGCATCCAATTTAAGGATACTGAGATTCAATTCATTTGGCAACTGATATTGAAGGTTTGGGGGTATTCTCAGTATAATCGCTGTGAGGTAAAAAAATGATAGATTACAGAGAACTCAGAACAAGACATGATGAGATAGCACTCAACATAAAGAACAGAAATATGAAGGTCGATCTTGACCATGTAATAGAGCTTCAGGACAGCAGGGCTGCTCTCATGCATGAGGCTGAAGAACTCAGAACACAGAGAAATGCCAATGCAGCAAAGATGAAGGGTCCCATGGACGCATCTGAGAGGCAGGTTCTTATAGAAGAGGGAAGAAAGCTCAAGGAAGGTATTGCTGCAGCAGAAGCAAAGCTTGAGGAAGTTGAAAAGGAGTACAACGCTCTTCTTCACCAGATCCCCAACTACGCTCATCCCTCAGCACCGATTGGAAAGGAAGACAAGGACAGCACAGCCATCAAGTTTGTAGGAAAGCCGCCGGTATTTAATTTCAAGGCACTTGATCATGTACAGCTTGGTGAGAAGCTTGACCTTATTGATTTTGATACAGCTACAAAGGTTAGCGGACCTAAGTTCTACTACCTCAAGAACGAGGCTGTTCTGCTTCAGATGGGTCTTGAACGCTATGCTCTGGATATAGTCATGAAGCACGGTTTTACACCGATTATCACTCCGGATGTTGCCAAGGAAGAGATTCTTGAAGGAATTGGCTTTAATCCGAGAGGAGAAGAGAGTAATATTTATACTGTAGAGGGTACAGGTACAGCACTTGTCGGAACAGCCGAGATTACACTTGGCGGCTACAATTCAGGAAGGGTTTTTGAAAAGAGTGAACTTCCCGTAAGAATGACAGGACTCAGCCACTGCTTCAGAAGAGAAGCAGGCGGAGCCGGACAGTATTCAAAGGGTCTGTACAGAGTTCACCAGTTCTCAAAGCTTGAGATGTTCATTTTCTGCCTCCCTGAGGACAGTGACAGAATGCATGAAGAGCTTCTCGCAATTGAAGAGGAAATTTTCAGCGGCCTTGGCCTTGCCTACAGAGTAGTGGATACATGTACAGGAGACCTTGGTGCTCCTGCATACAGAAAGTTCGATATTGAGGCCTGGATGCCGGGTCGTGGAGACAGCGGAGAGTACGGTGAAGTTACAAGTACATCCAACTGTACTGACTACCAGGCAAGAAACCTCAATATAAGATTTAAGGATGACGACGGAAAGACAAAGTACGTTCACATGCTCAACGGAACTGCAGTTGCAGTTTCAAGAGCTCTCGTTGCTGTCCTTGAAAACTATCAGCAGGAAGACGGAAGTGTCAGGATTCCTGAGGCTCTCGTTCCTTACTGCGGTGTAAAGGAAATCAGAAGGTAAATGCATCAAATCATCAACAGTCTGCTTGAAACAGACATGTACAAGTTCTCAATGGGACAGGCCATCTACCATAACTTCAGCGGTTACAAAACAACATGGTCCTTTGCCTGCAGAAACAAGAATGTCCATTTCACACAGGAGATGGTTGATGAGATAAAGAGGCAGATAAAGCTCTACTGTTCACTTCGCTTTCATGAAGATGAGCTTGAGTACCTGAATAAAATCAAATGGATGAAGGGTTCCTATGTTGACTTTCTCAGACTGTGGAACCCCCGTTACGAGGATTTTGAAATAAGTACAGATGCCGAATGCGGCCTCTCAATAGAGACGCGCGGCACCTGGCTTAACACCTCACTCTATGAAATTCCGACACTTGCAATCGTAAATGAAGTTTATTTCCGCATGGCTTACGATTATGAAAAGCTTTTTGCAAGCTTTAAGGAACGCCTTAAGCAGAAGAAGCAGAAGCTTCTCGACGGTACGCTTAAAATCGGTTATTTCAGTGAATTCGGAATAAGAAGGCGCCTTTCTTCCGAGGCTCAGGAACTTGCTGTCTGTGAGCTTTGTACCGTAAACAACGGCTCTTCGGTTTTCTCCGGAACTTCCAACGTATATCTTGCAAAAAAGCTGGGACTTAAACCTGTAGGAACCATGGCACATGAGTGGATTATGTGTACAGGACAGGGTGAGCACAAGCATAATCCGGCCTACTCAAACTGGTTTGCCCTGGATGCCTGGGTTAAAGAGTACGGAGTCTTAAACGGAACTGCACTTACAGATACCATAACAACAGACTGTTTCCTTCGTGATTTCAGACTTACCTTTGCAACTCTCTTCTCCGGTGTCAGACATGACAGCGGGGATCCGATTGCCTGGGGTGAGAAGATGATCTCCCATTACGAGAATCTGGGAATTGATCCAAAGACCAAGACCCTTCTTTTCAGTGACTCTCTTAACTTTGAGAAGGCAGATAAGATTAACGAGCACTTTAAGGGCCGCGTAAGGGTTGCCTTTGGAATTGGTACCTACATCTCCAACGACACAGAGGCCATACCTCTTAATATTGTAATGAAGACGACACTTTGCAATGGCATGGATGTTGCAAAAATATCCGATGTTTCTGGCAAGGGAATGTGTAAAAACCCCTCATATGTGGACTATCTTCAGCGCTGTATTGACTGGAGAATGACACACGAGGTCAACTGAGGCCTGACATGCCTCTTTTCTTTCATGTAGATCTGGATGCTTTTTTCGCCTCAGTGGAGCAGAGGGACAACCCCCAGTACAGGGGAAAACCTTTGATAATAGGCCTTCCGGTAGCCCGCAGTGTAGTATCTACATGTTCTTATGAAGCAAGAAAATACGGTGTACATTCAGCCATGCCTGCCTTACAGGCAAAAAAGCTCTGTCCATCAGGTATTTTTATTGCCCCAAATATGAAACTCTACAGCTCGGTAAGCCGCTCTGTTATGACAATATTGAAAGAGTACAGTCCCGTTTTTCATCAGGTTTCAATTGATGAGGCGCGTCTTGATATGACAGGAACCGGAAAACTCTTCGGTCCTCCAAAACCTCTTGCCATGAAAATCAAGGAAAGAGTTAAGGAAGAGATAGGAATAACCATGAGTGTGGGGATAGCTTCATCTCCGTTTATAGCCAAGATGGCAAGTGACTACAACAAGCCTGACGGACTGTGCATGGTCTCTCCAGGTTATGAGGAGAAGTTTATAGATGCAATAGGACTTGAGAAAATCTGGGGTATTGGAAAAAGCAGTATTATAGCCTTAAATTCCCATGGTCTTTATACTCCGTCCCAGGCAAGAAACCTAAGCCTTTCTGCCCTTTGTTCCTTCTTTGGAAAGAGTATGGGAACCTATGTTTACAAGGCTGTCCGCGGTGAAGATCCAAATACATATGAAGAAGCTAAAAGCCACTCCATATCAACTGAGACTACGTTCTTTCAGGATGTAAAGGATTCAGAAAGTCTTCACAGGTGTCTTCTGGGAATGAGTCAGGAACTTATGGGGCGCTCCCTGGATGAAGGAGTTATGGCCAAAACCGTAGGACTTAAGCTCAGGTGGGGAGATTTTTCCACCATCACGGTTCAGACTACGCCATCCTATCCCGTTTTAAACGCAGATCAGATTTACAGCATTTCAAAGGACCTTCTTTCCTCAAAATGGAAGGAGGGTGAGGGGATAAGGCTGATAGGACTGGGTCTCTATCAGACATATGAAGCTGACAAGCCGCTGCAGGATTCGCTTTTTTCTGAAGAGGACCACAGGAAAAGGGACCTGGATAAGGTTATTCATGCCCTTGGAAGCCGGGGTCTGAAGCTTCAGAAAGCGTCCGAGCTTGATAAGAGCTGAGGTTTTCAAGTCGGAGTGTTTCTGTTATTATTCAAACTATGAAAATTATTGATTTTAAACCGCAGGGAATCTGCGCAACAAATATCAAAGTCTGGATTAATGATGAAGATGTTGTTGAAGATGTAGAATTTACCCGTGGCTGCGACGGTAACCACAAGGGAATAGTAAGCCTTTGTAAGGGTATGAAGGCAGATGAGGTTGTCAAACGCCTTCGCGGAATAAGATGCGGCTTCAGATCCACATCCTGTCCGGATCAGCTGGCAAAAGCTATTGAGGGAAGATGAGAAAAGCCTTAGTCCTGTTTGTTCTTCTTTTTGTCTCTCTGTTTTCTGTCTTTTCTCTTATTTCTCCTGAGAATCCGTTCTTTGAGAATCCGGCAAGGCTTTTTTTCTACAATCAGGCCAGAACACTCGGGGCAGATGTAAAGTTCGGTTTTTCTCCGGTGCTTGAAAATGAGCCTTATTTTTCAACTCCCTATCTGGGCGCAAAGGCAGAGTTTACTTCAAAATATGCTCAGGCAGGAGTCAGCCTGGATATTTCATTTGCCGACAGAAACAAAGATCAGGATACCATTTATTACAATATTTATAACAATGTTAAGTTCAACGTTGGTGCTGCATACGGATACAAGGCCATAGGTGGTGGCTTCCTGCTTGAAGCAGGAGCTAAGCTTCAGAGACTTAACTGTCCAATAAGCTGCTCAACCAGTCCTGTTCTTGATTTCTTTAATCAGGCTCTTTTTGCCGAGTATGACAGGGTTCAGAATTCAGAATATACAAACCTTAAGGCCGGTCTTGGCATAGAGGTTGCGCCTGTTTCTTTCTACGTTCTTGTCCCGTCGGTTATGACATATACAGACGGCAACACCAATTTTGATATAAAAAACACATACGAGGACCTGGAAGTTTCCCTCGGCTATACCTCCGACAGATTCGGAACAAGGGGAAGGCTCAGAACCCTGGTTTTTGATGCAGAGGCTACAGTTTCTTCAGTGTTTGAGGAATCTGAACGCGCTCTTGATCTTGCTGCTGCCTTTACTCTGCAGCTTTCAAGGGACAGAAACATATGTTTTTCAGGCTCCTACAAAGGTCCTCTGTTTGATGATTCAGAGGCAAAAACTTACTACTACGGCAGTCTTTCCTACACAGCAGAGAAATTAGTCTTTACACTTGAAGCAACAGTTCCTGCTGACAAGGCAGAGCGCAGCTATTTTACTTTCAGAACATCTCTTTTGTTCTGAGAAGACAGGCAGGAAAAATGAACAGTATGACAAGTTTCGGCCACGCCGAATACAGTTGTGAAAACTACAATCTTATTATGGAGATCAAGTCGGTCAACAGCCGCTTTCTGGAGATAAACTGCAATATTCCGGTCTCCCTTTCCTCTTACGAGCAGAAAATAACCGAGCTTATTAAGCAGAATATCCAGAGAGGTCATGTGGATGTCCTTATAAGACTTAAGGTTCTTAAGGGCGCTGTGGATGTAACTCTTGATGAGAATACGGCTCTTTCCTATCTTGAGGCCATAAAGAAGATAAACGGCCTGTGCAAAGAAGACTTTGATACAAAGATTGACCTTGCCCGTTTTGCAACCCTTGAAGGTGTTCTGGCCTCAGCTCCGAAAAGTGGTGTTGAAGCCTACATGGAAGGTCTTGATTACTGTGCTCAGGAGGTTATGCGCCAGGTAAATGAGTGCAGGGCAAGAGAAGGCGAGGCCATGAAGAAGAACTTTGAGAGCCTTATAGCCGGGATAGAAAAGTCACTTTCTGTTGTAAAGGCAAATGCTGCAGAGATGGAGAAGAATCTCAGGGAAAACCTGGAGAACAGGATGAAGGAAGTACTTGAGGACCGCGCCTACGATGAGAACCGCGTTCTTACCGAGGTTGCCATGCTTTTGAACAAGTACACAATCAGCGAGGAAATGGTCCGTCTGGATGCCCATATTGCTGAATTCAAGCGCCTTATCTCTTCTTCTGAACCTGTAGGAAAGCGCATGGACTTCTTAAGCCAGGAAATGAACAGGGAGATAAACACCATTGGTTCAAAAAATCAGGTTGTAAGTGTCAGCTTTGAAGTTGTAAATATGAAGGACTGTCTTGAAAATATAAGAGAACAGATGAGGAATATAGAATGAGAATTGCTATTTCAGGTAAAAGCGGTTGCGGAAACACCACAGTTTCAACAATGGTTGCAGAAAAACTTGGCTACCATCTTGTAAACTTCACATTCCGTCAGATGGCTCAGGAGCGCGGTATGGACTTCTGGGATTTCTGCAAGCTTGCAGAAACAGATGATAATATTGACCGTGAGCTTGACCGCCGCATGGTTGAGATGGCCTATGAGCATGAAAACAGCGTTCTCGGTTCCCGCCTTGCAATCTGGAACATGAAGGAAGCAGACCTTAAGGTTTATCTGAAGGCCTCAGATGAAACAAGAAGCATGCGTGTTTTAAAGCGTGAGGGTGGTACTCTTGAGCAGCGCATGGCTCAGACAAGGGCACGTGACGAGAAGGACAGTGCCAGGTATAAGAGAATATACGGGATAGACAACAGTGATACTTCAGCAGCAGATCTTGTTATAGATACAGATGATAAAACCCCTGAGGAAATTTGCGACTTAATAGTAAAAGCCGTTGAAGAAAAAAATAAAATGATTTAGAATGCCTTTTGCATTTTAATTTATAGGAGATGACACCTTGGCAATTCCACTTGATAAACTTATTGATTCTGAAGACAACGTATACGAACTCACATGTGTTGCCATTAAGGAAGCTTCAATCGTAGCAGCTGATAAGGAAAGAGTTGAGAAGCTCGAAGAGGAGAAGGAAAAGATTGTCTCTTCTGTTCTTACAAAAGTTCTTAACAAGGAAGTTGAGTATACAAAACCAGAGTAACAGAAAATCAGTTTTTCTCTTTGGTCCGACTGCAGTAGGCAAGACAGGTTTGCTCTGCAGTTTTTTTTCGTCTGACTTTGAAGTTGTAAATGCAGACTCCGTTCAGGTGTACAGGCGCCTTGATATAGGAAGTGCAAAAGCTTCTGAGAAAGAGAGAAAAGCAATAAGGCATCATTTAATAGACATACTTGAGCCGTGGGAAAAATACAGCGTTGCAGACTTTATCCGCCTGGGAGACGAGGCCTGCTCAGACATTTATTCACGCGGCAAGTACCCGGTTCTCAGCGGAGGTACGGCCTTTTATTTCAAGCACTTTATCTACGGCCTTTCTGAAGCTCCCCAGTCAGATGAGAAGACAAGGGAAGAAGTAAAGCTTATGATCCAGGAGCTTGGAAAAGAGGAAAGTCATAAGTACCTTGAAAGCATAGACCCTGTATCATCTTCCAGAATAAATGTTAATGATACATACCGCGTCTCAAGAGCCATAGAAGTCTATAAGGCAAGCGGCAGACCTCTCTCATCATTTGCACTTCCTACAGAACCGAGAAATTCAATGGATGCTTTGATAATAGGACTAAAAAGAGAGCGGGATGAACTTGCAAAGAGAATAAGGGAAAGAGTTGATATTATGTTCTCAGAAGGCCTTATGGATGAGATTTCCTCACTTATGGAGGAAGGGGCTAATCCACAGTGGCAGAGCATGCAGGCTATAGGGTACAAAGAGTTTCTTAGTGTTCTTTTCGCTGACGGAAAACGGCCTGTATCATCTCTCTCCTCATCTGAGATAACAGATATAAAAGAGAGTATCTGCATGAACAGCATTCACTATGCAAAGCGCCAGATGACATTCTTCAACAGTTTTAAAAATGTTCACTGGATGAATCCGGAGGATGAAAAGGCAATCTCGGAGCTCGTCAGATCCTGGCTGTAAGAGCTTTTTCCCACATGCTGCAGCATCCGCTGTTATCTGAAAGAAGGATGATTGCTGGTCTGTAGGTTTCTTTAATCTTTTTAACTATATCTGAAAGTATTTTTTCCTCTTCCTCATTCTCCGTCCCGGGAGCAAAGAAAGCGTGGTACTTTGAGGAGGGAAAGAGTTTTTCAAGGTAGGGAAGAAGGATTTCAAAAGAAAACTCTTCAGAACATACATCATTATCTTCTGTTATGTAAGGGCAGTTCAGAGTATCCTCACCCTCATATGTGTAGACTGTGTAGGGCAAGTTCTTATCTGAAATTAGGCGCCCGCCGTGAAGGGGAGAAAGAACAATTATATTATCTGCTCTGTACTGTGAAAGCTCTGAAAAGACACCATCCAGTTCTGCCTTGCACAGATGCCAGGCCTTATGAGGGACGGTTCTTACAACTGTTTCCTTAAGCTCTCTCTTATTATTTCTCTCAATAATTATTTCTTTTTCTGCGTTGTACGGATAGAGAATGCCTTCTGAGTATTTTTTCACGTCAGAACTCCCTGTCTTCCCTGTTTGGCAGAAGCTTTTCAATTCTCAGTCTGTCAGGCTTTATGGTAAGGTTTTTCTCCTGTGTGGGAAGAACCAGGCCTGTTTTTCCGTTCTTTGCACGGCGCAGGTATTTGACCTGGGTGTAGTACAGATCTACTGAAGAGTTGTTTCTTCCCTTTGAAAAGAGAACTGCAATATTAGCTGCATCCAGCATGACATTTAACGGTATGCTCTTGTCTTTTTTTCCTCTGACAAATACGTAGCCGCCCGGGAAGTCCCTGGTATGAAACCACATGTCTGAGCCCTTGGCGTAGTGACGCAGTAGTTCATCATTTTCCCGTGCGTTTCTGCCTGCAAAGATAAGAAAACCTGAACTGGTGCAGCGGATGCCCGGAGTATCAGGGGTGGGAGCGGGTGCACTTGCCTTTTCCAGAAAGGCCTTAAGGCGTCTTATATCAGCTTCCTCATCCTCTGTTTCGGTTAAGAGTTTTTCATATTTTTCTTCTGTTTTCTTCAGTTCCTGTGTAAGACGCTCAAGCTCACTTACTGCATTTTCATATGCGCCCCTGGCCTTGTGGTAGCGCTCGTAGTAGGCGCTGACATTGTCCCCGGGACTGAGTTTTCTATCCAGAGACAGCGTCAGGGTTGTGTTGTTTGCATAGTCAGTAATGGTCAGGCTTGAGTCGCCCTTTTTTGCAAGGTAGGACTGGGAAGAGAGGAGGTCGGCTTCATATTTTAGGTCGCTGTAGGCACTGTTGGCACTGATGGTTTTCTGAAGTGAGGAGATGGAGGCTGAGAGTCTGGATATGTCATGCTCCTTTCTCTTTTCAACCTGGGCTCTGAGAAGAACTGAGCTTATCTGACGGCTTACTTCACGTCCTTCGTTTTCAATTACCTCATTAAATGAACCCGTGTAATCTCTTACCGGATAATCCTTATCAGGTTTTGTTCTCTCTTCAATTTTAAGGATTTCACCTGTCTTTTCATTTCTCTGGGGGCGGCGCAGAAGCAGATCCAGAATCCTGTTCTCTTCGTCTGTAACTATTATGTTTGCACCCGGGCCGCTGTACAGTCTTATAAAAATCTTAAGGACCCTGCCGTGGTTGTTAAGCTCCCATATTACCATTCTGTCGTATGGGGCCTGGTAGCATTTTGTTATAACTGAGCCTTCAATGTTTTTTCTTGCAAACTGGACAAAGCGCTGAAGTTTTTTTGTCTTTCCAAGACCTGAGGGTTTGCTTACAAGATGCAGCCTTGCCTCTGGTGTTCCTACTTCCGTGTAAAAGAGAAAACGCCCTCTGTCATGGTTGTACAGTTCCCAGATTATGGAGTGAAAGCTGTTCTGAACCACACCCTGAATCTTGGAACCTGTCAGCTGAGCTTCATCTAAAATAAGGGAGATTTCCTTATAGTTTAAAGGCATTCAAGGCTCTCCTTAATCTCTCCTGCAAGGTAGAAAGATCCGCAGACAAGAACAGGATCATTTTTATCCGTATTCTCAAGAACATATTTTAAGGCTTCTCTGCCTTCTTCTCTCAGAGCTGTAACCTGGTTTTCTGTTTTGATGCTTTCAAGGTAGGTAAAAAGGGCATTTAAATCACTTTTCTTGAATGTGCCCGGACGTGAAATAACTATTTTGTCAAAGTCCTTTACTATCATATCAAGCATGCCCCTGTAGTCCTTGTCATGGGCGCAGCCGAAGATGCACAGGCCCTTCTTCTTTCCGTATATTTCACGGAAGGTCTTAAGTATGTTTTCCATGCTTCTGTCGGTATGAGCTCCGTCAAGCATGATGGTTCTTTTCCATTTAATAATTTCTGCACGTCCCGGAAGCTTTGTGCTCTCCAGGCCCTTTTCAGTAGTGCCTTTTTTATAAAGACCGAGGGTTTTCAGTGTAAGAAGAGCAAGTGCGCAGTTGTAGGCCTGAACTTCACCGGGCATGGCAAGCTTCAGTTCTACTGTATCTTCATACGGTTTGGAGAAAACCATTGTGCATTTCTGAACACCGTCTTCCCATCTGCTCTTAAGACTGCTTACAGAAGATGAGAGGCTGTAAAGAGTACTGTTGCACTCTCTGGCTTCTTCTTCAAAAACCTTCTGAGCCTCATCCTTCTGACAGGCAGTGAAGGCTGGGGTGTTTTTCTTAATTATTTTTGACTTTTCAACAGCAATCTTTTCAATTGTATCTCCAAGTATGGCTGTGTGCTCCAGTTCTATCGGGGTAAGAACAGAGGCAATGGGATGGAGGATGTTTGTTGCATCCAGTCTTCCGCCAAGACCTGTTTCTATTACTGCATATGTGCATTTGCACTCCTTAAAGAGCATGAATGCGTATGCCGTGTACAGCTCAAATGTAGTGGGAGTTCCGTAGCCGAGGTCTTCAGAAAACCTGAAGGTCTTAAGGCTTTCAGTAAGTCTGTCTGCTGTTTTAAGCAGAATACTGTCCTCTATGAATGCTCCGGAAAGGGTAAAGCGCTCTCTGAAATCCGTGACATGAGGGGACATGAACAGGCCTGTCTTTTCCCCGTTTGCTGTCAGGGCGTTTGCCAGAAAGGCTGCAGTAGATCCTTTTCCCTTGCTTCCGGCTACATGGATGGTCTTGTAGCTGTTCTGTGGGTTGCCGAGACTGTCCATGAAAGCCTTCATTCTGTCCAGCCTGTATGTTCTTACATTGAACTGGTCAGTTTTCTTCTCGAGGTTTGTAAAAGAGTTCATAAATGACTCTATGTCAGACAGCTTTTTAAATACCATATTTGCCTTCTGCTTGCGTAAATCAAGGTGAATTTTATCCTAAAGGGCCAGTGAGTTCAATTGATTGGAAAACAAAGGGAAAAAGCAATTATGACATTTTTTCAAAAAGTGTCTAAATAAATATTTACCATTAGAGGGGCTTTTGATAGAATCACACTGAATAAAGTGTTTTATAGGAGAAAATAATGAAAGCAAAACACAATCCAACCCCATGGAAATTCCTGGAAACATACAAGGGAAAGTACTATAACGCCGAATGGCCGTCACTTCCCGAGATGTTTGACATAAATGTTGAAAGATTCCCCGAGAACAAGTGCTGGGAATGCTTTAACCCCACACACATTCTTTTTACCTATAAAGAAGCAAAGGCCATGCAGAAGAAAGTAGCCTCTTACCTTGTTTCTCTCGGAGTCAAGAAGGGAGACAGAGTAGGTGTTACAGGTCTTAACAGCCCTGAATGGGCACTTGCCTACATGAGTATTGTTACAATGGGTGCTATTGTTGCTCCTGTTGACTACTCACTTACAGACGAAGAGATTGAGAGCCTTCTGGATTTTGCAGAGGTTAAGGGTCTTTTTGTTGACGGCGAGCGCTTTGACAGAATAGGCAAGGGCGGAAAGTACGGCTTTAAGGTAAGCCTTACTCCGAAGGGATTTGAAGATCAGTACATTCTCAACGTCCCTGAGACAAATGAAAAGTATGAGCAGCCAGTCTGTGATGATCTTGCAGCCTTCCTCTTCACAAGCGGAACAACCGGAAATCCAAAGACAGTTATGCTTACACACAAGAACCTTGTTTCAGACGCATGGCAGGCACAGGGTCTTATGAATATTTACCCGACTGATGTATTCTACGCCATTCTGCCGATCCAGCATGCATACACCATGCTTGCAGTCATGATTGAAGGTATGTGTTCAGGTGCAAACGTTGTATTTGGAAAGCGCCTTGTTATTAAGCAGCTCTTTAAGGAGATGAAGGAAGGGCAGGTAACCATGTTCCTTGCTGTTCCTCTTCTTTACAACAAGCTCATTTCTGCCATGATGAAGGGAGTAGCAGAAAAGGGTAAGCTTGTCGCCGGTCTTATTCATGCCATGATGGGCTTCTCAGGCTGGATGAAGAAGACCTTTAATGTAAATATCGGAAAGAAGATGTTCGGCTTCCTTCTTAAGAAGGTTTCACTTGAGAACGTCAGAATCTGTATCAGTGGCGGCGGCCCGCTTCCGGCATCTACATTCAAGCAGTTCAACCAGCTCGGCCTTGACTTTGTTCAGGGTTACGGTCTTACAGAAACAAGCCCGATTCTTACACTTAACCCGATTTTTGACTATGAAGAAGCAAGTATCGGTAAGGTTGTTCCCGGTGTTGAGATGAAGTTTGTAGACAAGGATGAGAACGGAAACGGAGAAATCTGCGTTAAGGGCTCAATGGTCATGCAGGGCTACTACAACAACGAAGAGGCTACAAAGGAAATTATCGATGAGGACGGATTCCTCCACACAGGAGATATCGGTTACATGGATGACAGAGGCTTTGTATATCTTACAGGAAGAGCCAAGAACATTATTGTCACAGAGGGTGGAAAGAACGTCTTCCCTGAAGAGATTGAAGACCACTTCCAGCTTTACTACGATGCAGACCAGGTTTGTGTAACAGGTTACACACTTGATGCAAAGATGAAGACAGAAGGTATTGCTGTTCTTATCTATCCTTCAGATGAATACAGAAAGGCCGGTCACTCAAAGGAAGAGATGCAGAAGCACTTTGATGGTATTGTTGAAGAGATCAACAAGGAACTTCTTCCTTACAAGAGAATGAGAAAGGTTATTCTTATTGACGAACCCATGGAGATGAGTTCAACAAAGAAGATCAAGAGATTTATTGTAGCCAAGAAGTACAAGGCTCAGATCAACGGCTAAGTCATTTCTTGCACTTAAGATGGTGTTAAAGGTCCAGCGTGGATTTTTAACACCTTTTTTTTGCCCTTCTGAGATTTGCCTTATATAAAGTATTTTGTTATATTTCACTCATGTCTAAAATACTTACATCTTACGGGGAACTGCCCGAAAACATTTACATAATTCCAATGAGAGGCTGTCCGGTATTTCCGGGCCTTTTTACCACAATTGAGGTAAGTGAGCCCTCTGACATAAAAGTTGTAAAGAATGCTGAGGCCGGAAACGGATTCGGTCTTCTTCTGCTCAAGGATGAGGATGCTTCTTCAAGGGCTCTGACAGCAGACGATTTTTACTCAATAGGAACCTTTGTCCGCGTAAAGAACAGAATTACAACCCTCTACGGAACTCAGAGTCTCTACCTTGAGACTATCTGCCGCTTCAGGGCTGTTGATATGCTCTGCCAGGGAGGAGTGGTCTCTGCAAAGGTTGAGTATATTGAGGAAGAAAAGCTTTCCTCACTGGAAGAGAAGGCTCTTTTCGGAATAATGAGAAAAGAGATTGCCATGAGACCCGATGCAAGCGGTCTTGTGAACAACATAAAGTTCAATGCGGGAAGCATTTCAAATGCAACAAGACTTGCAGACTACCTTGCCTCAACAATTGTTGAAAAGGAAAAGCAGCAGTCATTTCTGGAAGATCTTTCAGCTAAGAGCAGAATGTACAGAATAATTGAAGTTCTCAAACAGGATATGGATCTTCAGAAGATGCAGCATGAAATCCAGGTAAAGATTTCAAGCAAATTTGACAAGAGACAGAGAGAGTACTTCCTGCGTGAAGAGCTTAAGACTGTTCAGGATGAGCTGAGAAAGCTCAAGAGACCGGACAATATCCAGGAGCTCTCACTTGATGATCTTGAGGATTTAAATGATGATGTGGCTTCCACAGGAGACTCATACCTTGACGGTCTGGCTGCAAGAATTAAGAAGTGCAAGCTGGAGCCTAAAATCCATGCAAAGGTCATGGAAGACTTTGAAAGGATGGCAGGTATGGAGTCTGCAAACCCTGAGTATTCAATCCTCAGAACCTATCTTGAGACTGTTGCAGATCTTCCCTGGAATAAGTTCAGTACAGAAAAATACTCTATTGAGAACGCAAGAAAGATTCTTGAGCGCGATCATTACGGAATAAAGGATGTAAAGGAGAGAATCCTTGAATTCCTGGCTGTAAGAAAACTCAAGGGAGACACAAAGGGTTCCATCATCTGTCTCATTGGCCCTCCGGGAACAGGCAAGACATCCATAGGAATCTCAATTGCAAAGGCTCTTAACAAGAAGTATTACCGCTTCAGCGTAGGCGGCATGAGGGATGAGGCTGAGATCAAGGGTCACAGAAGAACCTATATAGGAGCCATGCCGGGTCAGATAATCAAGGGTCTGCAGGTTACAGGCACAAAGAACCCTGTATTTGTAATAGATGAGATAGACAAAATGACGGCATCTTATCAGGGAGACCCGGCTTCTGCACTTCTTGAAGTTCTGGATCCTGAGCAGAATACCTCATTCCGCGACCACTACATGGACCTTCCGTTTGATGTGTCAAACATCCTCTTTATAGTTACGGCAAACTCTGCTGATACCATTCCCCGTCCGCTTCTGGACAGAATGGAGTGTATAGAGCTCAACGGTTACACCTCTGAAGAGAAGCTTCACATAGGAAAGAAGTACCTTGTACCTAAGAGTCGTGAAAAGCACGGACTTACTGCAAAGGATGTTCACTATCCTAATTCCTCACTGAAGAAGATTGCTGAGGAATATGCACGTGAGGCAGGAGTGAGAAACTTTGAGAAGGCCATAGACAAGATTAACAGAAAAGTTGCCATGGAGATTGTGTTAAACGACCTTGAGGCAAAGAGCGAAGAGGAAAAGCTTAAGAGACCTGTTGAGATTGATGAGGCTGCTCTTATCAAATACCTGGGTCAGCCAATCTTCCGTGAGGATGAGATAATCAGGGCAGACAAGCCGGGTATGGCTGTAGGACTTGCATGGACGTCAATGGGTGGAGATGTTCTGGCAATTGAGGCTCAGCATATCCCCGGTAAGGGAGAATTAAAGCTTACAGGCCATCTTGGAGATGTAATGAAGGAATCTGCAAATATTGCCTTCAGCTACATTAAGAGTATCTGTGAGAAGTACGGAATACCTCTTTCTTGGTTTGAGAAGAATTCAATTCACCTCCATGTCCCCGAGGGGGCAACTCCGAAGGACGGTCCTTCTGCAGGAATTACCATGGCTACAGCCATGTTCAGCCTCCTTACCGAGAAGAAGATCAAGAGGGATCTGGCCATGACAGGTGAGCTTTCTCTTCTTGGAAAGGTCATGCCGATCGGAGGCCTTAAGGAGAAAGTTCTGGCTGCAAAGAGAAACAAGGTTAAGACCATAATTATTCCAAAGTACAACCAGAGAGATCTTGATAAGCTTGATGATAATGTGAAAAAGGGCGTGACATTTCTTTTAGCATCTGATATGGAAGAAGTTATCTCTTATGCTTTTAAAGGATGAACATGAAAAAGATTGAACTCCTGTCTCCTGCAGGCGGAATAGAAAAACTTGAAACAGCATTTGCCTACGGTGCAGATGCTGTTTATATGGGTCTGAAGAATTTTTCACTGAGAACAAATGCCCAGAATTTCGGTTATGATCAGGCAGAGAAAATCCGTGAAATAAAGAGCAGGTACAACGGAAAGCTCTACTGTACCTGCAATATTTACTTCCACGAGGATGATATTCTGAAGCTGAAGGCCGAACTTTCTGATATGAAGAACTATCCCTTTGATGCCTTTATTGTCTCTGATATAGGAGTCTTTGATACCATCAAGAACGCCTTTCCGGATGCAGAGATGCACCTGAGTACTCAGGCGAGCTGCATAAACTCAAAAAGCGCTGCCATGTACCAGAAGATGGGTTTTGACCGTATAATCCTCGGCCGTGAAACACCTCTTTCCGATATAAGAAGAATAAAGGATGCAAATCCTGATCTTGGTATAGAGGCCTTTGTCCACGGAGCCATGTGTATGGCTGTCTCCGGACGCTGTTTTCTCTCTTCACATCTTGCAGGACGCAGTGCAAACCAGGGTGACTGTGCCCATACATGCCGCTGGTCCTACCGTCTGGCTCTTGAGGAAGAATCAAGACCCGGAAGGTACTATCCCATTTCCGAGGACAACGGTTTTACAACCATCATGTCCAGTAAGGACCTGTGCATGATAGACCATCTGGAAGATCTGAAGAATGCAGGTGTTGATTCTCTTAAGATAGAAGGGCGCATGAAGAGTACCTATTACGTTGCAAGCGTAACAAGGGCCTACAGAAAGGCTCTGGACCATCTGTATGACAGTTCTGTCGAGTACAAGAGTTACCGTGACGAGCTGTTTAACGTAAGTCACAGAGAGTTCTCCACAGGCTTCTTCTACGGAAAAGGTCCTGTTGATACAGATGATGATATAAACAAGCCGGCTGAAAACGGTTACCTGAGAGACTATCTGTTCCTTGGCACAGTAAAAGAAGAAGTTAAACCCGGAATCTGGGCTCTTGATATTAAGAATCAGATTAAAAACGGGGATAAGATTGAGTTTATAGGACCGGACGTTCTATCTATTGCAGAGGACAGTATTAAGGTCCTGGACGGGGACTTTAACGAGACTGACCACATAGACCACTGCAGGGACGGATATCTTAAAACTGACCTCCCACTTAAGGAAGGATACCTGATTAGACGGGAAATACCCCTTATAAATAGCATATAATTGCAATTTTTTTCGAAAAAACGCACTAAATTTATTGTGTGCAGGGATATTTGTGTTAAAATAAGACATACTTTAGAAGGAGGATTCTGAAAATGTCAACTCATGAGAATTTAGTTCAGCTTTTTGAAGCATACGTCTCTGAAAATCAGAAGTTTACTGAAAAGGGAGTAAAGGCTTCTGCTGCAAGAGCTAGAAAGGCACTTGCCGAGATTGGAAAACTTACAAAGGTAAGACGCTCCGAAATTCAGGAAACAAAGAATAATATGTAATTTCGGATTGATCAATTTCAATCATAACGGGACTGTAAAACGGTCCCGTTTTTTATTTCTTTAACTCACCCTTCATCCATTTGACACCAAGGTAACAGAACGGGGTGTCAAGGAGGGCAAAGACAACCTTAAAGAGCCAGTACGGAATGATCAGAGAAAAGACAAAGGATACCGTGTACTTTTCAGTCATGTGGTAGAAGGCAATAAAATCAAAGATGGTTGTGTCTATGAACTGGCTGATGATTGTAGAGAAGTTGTTTCTAATCCACAGATGCTTTCCGTGTGTGACTTTCTTCCATGCAGAGAAAAGAACAACATCCAGCTTCTGACTTATTACAAAGCTTATTATGCTGGCTCCTGTCATTCTCATGGATGAACCGAAGATGGTTTCATATTCTTTCTGAAGGCCCCATGTCTCATTCGGGGAGAGCTTAATAAAGAGAAAACTTAAAACAAACATGAAGACAAGCATGATTGTCGCTGTGTTTACAAAGTGCTGGGCTTCCTTTGAGCCAAAGACTTCACCGATTATGTCAGTTACCAGAAACAGAACAGGAACAAGGAAGATTCCTACAGAGACACGGACTCCGAGTATGGTTGTTATCTTACTTCCCAGAGTGTTGACTATTACCATTGAGGCAATAAAAAGTGCAAAGAGGAAGTCTCTTTTTCCTATATTCTTTTCATTGATTTTTTCCATAGGGTAAATGATAGCCTCAAGAGGGTAAAATGCTCAACCTCTTGTATTGTCCTGTGTTGCAAATGAGCACTTTTTTAGTTATCTTTTTTTATACGGCTTTGATTTTAATTAAAAGTGAATATAGATAGATGAAATGGATTGCAAGACAGAGCAGCCAGAGTGACATAGGGCTGCTGCAGGACAGGCTCAACGTAGATCTTGTCTCTGC
The DNA here is from genome assembly GCA_024699225.1 of Sphaerochaetaceae bacterium. Taxonomy (GTDB): domain Bacteria; phylum Spirochaetota; class Spirochaetia; order Sphaerochaetales; family Sphaerochaetaceae; genus UBA1265. The sequence goes on along the minus strand of JAILPZ010000012.1, from coordinate 24,482 downwards.
GAAAATTATGTCGGGAAGGGGAGTTTCCGACATGGAAAGTGCCAGGTTTTACCTGGAAAACGACATATCTTTTCTTCATAATCCGTTCCTTTTTGAGGATATGGAGACTTTCTGCGACCGTGTACTGGAAGCTGTTGAAAACAAAGAAAAGGTTCGTGTATTCGGTGACCGTGATGTGGATGGAATAACAAGTACCTCCCTCATGGTTCTGGAATTGCGCCGTCTGGGGCTGGATGTCTCCTACACCCTGCCCATGGGAAATGAACCCTACGGTGTTACTAAAGAGAAAATAGACAGTGCTGTCTCTGACGGTGTTACCCTGGCCATAACTGTTGACTGCGGAATCTCATGCTTTGACGAGATAGATTACGCCAATACTAAGGGCCTGGATTTCCTGGTAACTGATCATCACATTGGAACCATGCTGCCACCGGCCGTGGCTGTCATTGACCCTAAGGTTGAGGGGTCAGGTTATCCTTTTGCCCATCTTGCAGGAGTAGGTGTTGCTGCCAAGTGTATCTGGGCCCTGCGTTTTGCTCAGACTCCTTACTACAAGGAACGCTTCATGCTTCTTCATGCATATCCGGGAAAGGATACCGTGATAATTGAGGCTGCCACCATTGAAAATCTCATAGAGACCTCAAGAGTGTCTGAAGAGGTTGTGCCGGGAGTTCTTCCTCCTGAGAACAGCCGTCTGATTAAGTTCCTTTCATGCGGCCTTCCCATTATGGTTCTGGACTCTGAGACTGAGCTTATTCAGATGAAGAAGGCCTTTCCCAAGGCAGATATAAGTCTTCAGGATCTGAGGGGCAAGTTTGATGAAAGTCTTCCTTCAGTCAGAGGAAAAAGCCTTTTTGAGCTTTCTGCAATAAGCCGCTTTGCAAGGTACAGCAGTGCAAGAAGCGAACTTGATACCCTGATTGGGCTTTTCTCTGCGTATGTCAGAGCTACAACTCCTTTGCTGTACAGGGATTACAGGACCTTAACCGATCTTGTTGCAATTGGAACCGTAAGTGACCTCATGCCCATGAAGGACGAGAACAGGATTCTTGTCAGAAACGGTCTTAAGGTTATGGAAGAAGGCTGCCGCGAAAACCTTGTTCCGTTTTTATCCATGCAGAACCTTACCGGAAGAGAGATCTCTGCCACCGATATAGGGTGGAATGTTTCACCTCTGATGAATGCTTCAGGCAGACTCGGAAGACCTGATGTGGCAGTTGAGATGCTTTTAAGCTCTTCATCTGCAGATGCCTTTGAGTATGCGACAAAGCTTGTTGAAATGAATGATGAGCGTAAAAAGCTTGGTGAGAAGGCCTGGGACAGGATTCTCCCTTCTGCCAGAAAGAGCTTTGAACAGTTCGGAAGCAAGTTTGTTGTTGTAAATGACAGGGAGATTCCCCGTGGAATAGCCGGAATAATTGCAACGCGCCTTAATAAGAACTTCAAGGCTCCTTCAATTGTTATAACTGAGCCTGAGGAAGGACGATGTGTGGGCTCTATGAGAAGTTCCAACGGGTTTAACTGTCATGACTTTCTCACTTCTTACGCTGAACTGTTTGACGACTTTGGCGGACATGCCTATGCCGGAGGTTTTTCACTTAAAACAGAGAATGTAAATGAGTTTCTGGTAAGGCTGTCAGAGGATGTGGATTATATTGACTGTCCTGAGGAGGAAGAGCCGTCAGTTGAGTATGATGCTGCCCTTTCTTCCATGCAGCTTACCCCCAATATCCTGAGTATAGTCAGCCGTTTTGAACCCTACGGTGAGGAGAATCCTCCTCTTGTGTTTATGATAAACGGTGCACGGCTTACTTCTGTCACTCTTATGTCCAATCAGAAAGATGCGTCTTCAGCCCACCTTAAGTTCAACCTTGAGTACGGTTCATACGTATGGTCTTCTGTTTTCTGGGGAGCCGGTTCAAGATTGGGTCATGATTTTGATGATGGGGACATAGTAGATGTTGTATTCAGAGTAGGGAGAAACTACTATAGGAACCAGGAAACAATTCAGATTACAGTTCTGGATATGAGACGACACTGATGAAAAAAGCCGCTGTTTTTCTTTTTCTGATCCTCCTTGCTTTCCCGGCCTTCTGTGCAGAAACTCCGTCTTACTATGATTCTCAGTACATGCTGGATAATTTTTACAGGGAAGACGGATTTCAGAGATTTACAGAGGACTTTCTGGATAACTGCAAGATCAGTGTCCTTTACATAAACAGCGGCGATGTTCTCTACCAGTGGTTCGGTCATATTGGCATTTTAGTTGAAAGCAAGGACTCTGAGAGTGTGCTCTTTGACTATGGCCGCTTTGAGTTCGGTCCTGACTTCTACATTAATTTTGCAATGGGAAGACTGTGGTACAAGTGCGCTGCATCTTATGCCAGGTATGAAATCTCAGCTGCTGCAGAGGCCGGAAGAAGTATTTACAAGAGGGAACTGAACCTTACAAACGAAGAGAAGGCTGCTGTTATTACCTTCTTAAATACAAACAGCAGTGCTGAATACGATACATATCTGTACCATAACTACAGGGATAACTGCTCAACAAGAATCAGAGATCTTCTGGACCGCATAACAGACGGCCAGATAAAAGCAGATACTGAAAAGGTAGAAGGATATACATACCGTGAGATGGCAAACATGGTTCTTTCCAGAAACCTTGTAATTTTGTGGACACTGGATGCACTTGAGGGCAGAAACATAGACTTAAAACAGTCTTACTGGGATGATATGTTTCTCCCGTCTGTTTTCTTCAATGCCCTTGAACAGTATCCGTCTGTTGCTTCTCAGACTGTTGTTGTCTCTGAAAGTGAAAACAACCAGCAGTATGCATCAAAACCTGTAAACTACACATTTAAGGCAATAAGTGCTGCTGTTATACTCGGGGTTCTTCAGCTGATTTTTATGTTCCTCAGAAGAGACTTCCCGTTCTTCTCTGTAACAGGGGCCACCTACAGCTTCCTTCTTCATTTATATTTTGCCATTTTGGGTGCAGTTCTGTTTTTCATGATGTTCTTTACGCTTCATGACTATACCTACCTCAATGAGAATCTTCTGTTTATGAATCCTCTTCTGCTTGTTGTGGCTTTTCTTTCAATAAGGCCAAACAGACACAGAAGATCTCTGAAGTTCTTCTATACTCTTTTTCTGTCTCTGATTCTTGTGCTTATTATGCTCAAGATTATCCTTCCCGGAGTCTTTATTCAGGATAACTGGCCACAGATTACCTTCTTCCTTATTTTCTATTTATGCAACCTCATAGGTTTAAAGCTTAACAGCGCAGAGTAGTTTCTATTTTGTTGCAATTTGTTGCACCCGGTAGTAAAATTCAGACAGGAGTAAACAAATGGCAAAAATAGTTATTGCACTTGGCGGAAACGCCCTTGGAAACACACCTGCCGAGCAGCTTCAGCTTGTCAGAGAAACAGCAAAACCGATTGTTGACCTTATTGAAGAGGGCAACGAGATAGTTATAGCTCATGGAAACGGCCCACAGGTCGGCATGATTAATCTCGGAATGTCTGCAGCTGCAGAGGTCAAGGCCATTAAGTCCGACATGCCTTTCCCCGAATGCGGGGCCATGAGTCAGGGTTATATTGGATATCATTTACAGAATGCTATTGGAAACGAGCTTGTCAGCCGCTCAATCAAGAAGGAAGTTGCCACTGTAGTAACTCAGGTTCTTGTTGATGAAAACGACAAGGCTTTCCAGAATCCTACAAAACCTGTCGGAGCCTTCTATGACAAGGAGACTGCTGAACGCATTACCAGGGAAAAGGGTTTTGTAATGGTTGAAGATGCAGGACGCGGTTACCGCCGTGTTGTCCCTTCTCCAAAACCAATAGACGTAATAGAGACAACTGCCGTAAAGGAGCTTATCAGAGGCGGTTGTGTAGTAATTACAGTAGGCGGCGGTGGAATTCCTGTAATAAGAAAGAACGGACTTTTGTATGGAACTCCTGCTGTTATAGATAAGGACTTTGCTTCAGAGAAGCTTGCAGAGCTCATAGATGCAGATCTTCTTGTAATTCTTACAGCTGTTGAGAAGGTTGCAGTAAACTTCAGAAAACCTGACGAGAAATGGCTTTCTTCCATGAATATTGAAGAAGCTGAGAAGTATGCAGCAGAAGGACAGTTTGCACCTGGTTCCATGCTTCCAAAGGTTCAGGCAGCCGTTATGTTTGCAAAGAGCAAGAAGGGAAGAAAGTGTATAATTACTTCTCTTGACAAGGCTAAGGAAGCACTTGCCGGAAAAACAGGAACTGTAGTCAGTCAGTAATTAAAGCATGCCGCTTGAGATGGTTTTAAGCGGATATCTGCAAAAAGCATTTATGTAGCGCAGGAGTGTCTGAACAAGGCGTTCCTGCGCTGTTTCATATAACTGCACCTCAAGAGCCTCTTCAAAGCTCATATTCTGCGTGTAGATTAAATATCTTCTTGAACCTGGAAGAAGAATAACAGAGTCTGTTTCAGAGCAGTTTTTGCATACCGGTGTCATGAGTGAGGTTGAAAAATAAAGAACCTCATCATCTGCCAGGGTTTTTGAACAGGAGGGGCACTCTGTCAGATCCGATACAGTACCGCTGATATTAAGCAGTTTCCAGGTATAGTCAATCAGTATTTTCCTGTGGTTAGCCGGGTTCTGCTCGAGTGCAAACAATGCCGAGACGAGAAGGTTGTACACCTCCAGGGGTGAGTCAGTTTTTATTCTGGTAACTGTTTCACAAAAGTAAGAGGCAGTGTAGGTTGCTTCTATGTCCGCACCGATATTCTGAGGAAGGAAAATAATGTCTTCTTCTGTTATGGAGTACTCATTTTTTACAGGATTGTGATAAAGCTGAAAGTCTCCTGCAGAGAAAAGCGGAGCAAGGGAAGCTTTCTTTCCTTTGCGTCCGCCATAAATCTTTGCGTAGATGTGCCCAAGTTCCGGTGAAAAAAGGGAGACACTTTTATGAATGTCTCCCAGTGCCTGTACTGAGGTTACTACTGCACGTGCCTTAATGTTCCTTTCCATATCAGAGAAGGTAAGGTACCTTGAAGTTGTGAGCCTGATAGACTACAAAGGTCTCAACATCTGAAACCTCTGAAATCTTGCTTAATTCGAACTTGAAGAAGTTCAAAAGGCTCTTATCCTCATCTGTGCTTGTTACAAGATGGACAATAAGGTCAAATCTTCCGGTAACAACTACGGCAGAAATAACACCCTTAAGATTCATGAACTCCTTGGCTTTCTTTTCAAGGTCCATGGTCTTGAGTTTAACTCCCATAATTACAACCTGCATTTCAGGTATGGTCTGGGGATCTACCACAGCAGAGATGGAAAGAATATTCTCCCTTATCATCTGATTGACACGGGCTCTTACTGTATTCTCCGTAACGCCTATTTCCTGCGCAATCTGGCTGAAAGGTTTTCTGCCGTCTTCTTTGAGCTGTCTTATGATTGTCTTATTGGTCTCGTCAAGTTTCATCATTATATTTTGCCTTCGCCTTTGAGCGTCTTAATTGTCTCACAGATCTCATCACCAATTCTAAGGAGGTTCTCAACACTGTTTGCTCCTACGTGAGGAGTCAGGGTAACCTTTTCTGCCTTAAGAAGAGGGTAGTCCTGTGCCGGTGGATCTGACGGATAAACGTCTGCGCAGTACCAGGATACCTGACCTTCATCCAGAGCCTTTACCATAGCTTCTGCATCTACGATAGCTCCGCGGGCTGCGTTGATAATAACCGGCTTTCTTGTCATGACTGAGAAGAGCTTTTCTGAGAACATTCCGCGTGTCTCATCTGTAAGAGGCATGTGAATGGAAATATAGTCAGCATCCTTAACTGCATCTTCAACAGTCGGAACAAGCTTTGCCACAGCGGATGTGCTTACATATTTATCATAAGCTACAACATTCATTCCAAATGCCTTTGCTCTTTCAGCAACCTTTGTTGCAATATTTCCAATTCCAAGAAGACCGAGAGTTTTTCCGTAAAGCTCTGTTCTCTTGATGTTTTTAAGCCACTGTCCTTCCTTCATGCCTTTATCATAGGCGCAGATGTGGTTAGGTGCGCTGAGCATGAGGGCAAATGTAAGTTCTGCAACAGCAATTGAACTTGCTCTGGGGGTGTTGCGGACAATAATTCCCTTTGATTCGGCATATGCCTTATCAATATTGTCAATTCCAACTCCTCCGCGGATAATCAGCTTGCAGTTTTTTGCTGCATCAATGTATTCCTTGTTACAGATTGTCTTGGCACGAACTAAGATTACGTCTGCCTCGCAGGCTCTTGCCTTATCTGTTGTTACCTCACCAAATGCCTTGAGTTTTCCTTCAAGTGATGAGTCAAAAGCGTCAGAAATAAGAATAAGCATATAATTCTCCTTGGTCCGGTTATACCGGTTACAAGAGTATTTTAGCATATTTTTATGTACAGTCAAATTTATTATGATAATTCTTACGATTTCTTAAAATATTCTTTAATTCATTTGTGAAAAGTTAAAACTCAACGCTATTATTTTTCATAACGTTCTTAGGTGTGGCTAACAGTTTGCAAACGTGATAGAATGAAAACCAAATTGGGGGTGTTTATGCAAAATCTTGAAACCACATATATGGGTCTGAAACTTAAGAACCCGCTTATTTTAGGAAGTTCTTCACTTTCCGACAATGTAGATGGCGTAAAAAAAGCAGAAGATGCCGGTTTTGCTGCTGTTGTTTTAAAATCAATTTTTGAAGAACAGATTGCTTTTGATGTTAATGCAGACATTAAGAGTGTTGATGGTTTCCACGCTCGTAATGATTATTATGATGTAGTATCTTCAATTACCACGGAACGCTATCTGGACAAATATCTTGATCTTGTAAACAAGGCAAAAAAGGCTGTTAACATTCCTGTTATAGCTTCAATTAACTGCACATCCGAGTCTGCATGGCTTGAATATGCAAAGCTTTTCCAGGAAAGCGGAGCAGACGCTCTGGAGCTTAACTATTATATTATGCCTTCAAATGCAAAGATCACCGGTGCAGAAATTGAGAAGCTGTATTTTGATGTTGCAAAGCTTACAAGAGATACCATCTCACTTCCGCTTTCAATCAAGATGCCGTGGCATTTTACATCCATAGCAAATGTAGTAAAAAATTATTCTCAGATGGGCTTTGACGGAATTGTTATGTTCAATCATTTCTTCCGTCCGGACATTGATATAAATAAGGTTAAGATCTGCGCAGACCGCCTCATTCAGCCTAAGGGAGAGTACTCAGAGACACTTCGCTGGACAGCCCTTATGAGTGGTGAGATAAAAGCTGATATCTGTTCTTCTACAGGAATCAGAGACAGCGAGACTGTTATAAAGATGCTTCTTGCAGGTGCAAAGGCTGTTCAGCTTACCTCTGTTGTATACAAGGAAGGCTATACAGTTGCTTCAAAGATTACAAAGGAAATTGAAGCCTGGATGAAGGAACACAATTACAGCTCAATCAAGGATTTTGATGGTATTCTTGCACAGGAAAGAATAGCTGATCCGGAAAAATGGGAAAGAGCTCAGTACATGAAGGCTAACAGGTTCTGATATGCACATAGAGTATGAAGAGAGCTTCAGGGATATTTCTCCGTATGAGGGAGAGGACTTTGAAAAGGCTGTTGAAAGGCTGAGAAACTATCCTCAACTTACTGACTATTTCACGGATGTTATTTCCAGGCATTCCCGTATTGTCAATAAATGGAAGTCTTTTCACACAAAGAACCTTCTCAAAAATGAGCTTAAATATGTCAAAAACTATGATGATTTTCAGAAGAATATTACCAGTGATATATTCTTGAGCCTCATAGTCTCATCAAGTATAGATGAGTTCAGCTTTGACGGAATTTCAGAGCTTGAAGACAAGCCTCATATTTACATTTCCAACCACAGGGATATAGTTCTTGATACGGCACTTCTGGATTTAGCTCTTTATGAAAGTGACAGAACACTCTGCGAAATGGTTATAGGAGACAATCTTCTTGTTAACCAGTTTGCAACCGACATGTTTAAGGTAAACGGAGCTATTACAGTCAAGAGAACTGCAGCATCTGCTTCTGAGCTCAGGGAAGAAACCCTGAGGCTCAGCCGCTACATGCTTTATGCTCTTTTGGAGAAAAAGAAGTCTCTCTGGATAGCTCAGAAGAGCGGAAGATCCAAGGATGGACTTGATATTACAAGTACGGCCATTCCCAAGATGCTCTACCTTGCCGCCAGAGAACAGAAAATGTCCTTCTCGGAATTCCTGAAGGAAGTTTCAATTGTTCCTGTAGCCATAAGCTATCAGTACGACCCGTGTGATGTTTCCAAGGGCCAGTCAGAAATCCGCAAGCTCAGGGAAGAGGGCTGTTACAATGTCTACAAGAAGAAAAAGTACCAGGATGTTCTGGAGCTTGTAAGAGGTCTCAGACTCTACAAGGGAAATGTTCACATCCAGGTTGGCAAGCCTCTGGACAGCAGCATAACAAGTGCAAATGAGGCAGCCAGGGAAATAGACAGACAGATTCACCTGAACTACAAACTGTGGGATACAAATTACTACTGCTGGGATAATGTTAACAATTCAAACGTATTTGAAAAGTACTATGAGGATATGAACACAAAGAAGTTCAACAGAAAGTACAGAAAGTTCAACCAGGATGTTATAGATTACGTCTATAAGGAATATGCAAATCCGGTTCAGTCCTTCCTTAATGAGCAGAATGCATAAGAAAAACTGTTTTTTAATCATTTTTCTCGCCTTGTTTATCCTTCTCTCATCTTCTTGTGAGAAGGATGATCTTGTTATAACTTCTTCTCTGGTAGAACCTTATCTGATAAGAGAAGAAAACCGCATGGGCTTAAGCCTCTATATTCTGTCAAGTGAGGAGAACCTCAAGGAAATGAGGATAACAAGTCCTGACGGAAGTCTGTCATGGACAACGGGAATTAACACAGTAAAGTACAAGGGAATAAAGTACTCAGGAACTTCAAACATAGCCATGCCGCAGAATACAGATCTTCCTGCAGGGGAGTGGAATCTGGATCTTGTTTCTTCTGACGGCAGAGTCTGTAACTACAGCTTTAAAGTTACATGGTCCGACAAGGCAGGTGCACTTGAGCGTACCGAAAGCGGCTATGATGAGATTTCAAATCTGACTGTTATCTGAGATCAGACAATTCTTCCCACAGCTTTATAAAGCTCTTCTCTTGTTATTTTAAAAGTAAAGCTTCTTCCGTGCGGGCAGAGCATCTGGTCAAGTTTAAATACCTTTTCAACAAGAGCCCTGGCAGTTATGTTATCCAGAACATCTCCGGCCTTGATGGCTGCATGGCAGGCTATTATGGCAAACAGACCTTTTCTTGCACTCTCAACGTCTCCTGTTGCTGTTGTAATGTATTTAACTATCTCATCTTCATTCTTTCTGCACACTGCAGGAATGCTGAGCATTTCCCACTGCATGCTTTTACTTCTGACAAGTTCAACTCCGAATTCACGGTAGATGTAGCTGTTCTCAAGAAGAAAATCATCCGTGCTTCTGTCTGTTTCAAAGGTATATGGAATCATAAGAGGCTGCACGTCCTTAAGTGAGCGTATCTCGTCGTACAGAATCCTCTCGTGTGCTGCATGCTGGTCTATAAACAGTAAATCTTCTCCTGTCTCAACCACTAAAAATGTATTGAACACCTGTCCTATGTAGCGCCATGTTCTCTCAGGAGCAGATTCAGCAGCAGAAAGAACAGAAGGAGCCGCAGTATCCACAGATTCACTTTTCTTTCCAAGAACATTCTTTGCAGCTTCAAACCACTTTGGATCCGGTTTAAAGGCCGGTGCTGTTTCAGTTTTTCTTGGAGTATCAGCTTCAGCAGTGTGATGTGGTGCAGAGAAAGTTGATGAAGGTTTGTACTCAGTCTTCTTTTCACCAAGATCAAAGCCTTCAAACATTTCTTCCTGTTTTTCAACAACACCCTTGTATGTGTTCTCAGAGCGGTTGTACAGGTAGTCTCTTATCATGTTTGTGACAAGACCGTAGATGGTACTCTGGTTTCTAATCTTGCACTCACGTTTTGAGGGGTGAATGTTAAAGTCAACGAGAGTAGGACTGTCCTCAATATAAAGGCAGAAGAACGGGAAGGCTCCGCCCGGAAGTGCTGCAGAGTAGGCGTTATTTACAGCTGTAACAAGCTGGTAGCTGTCAACAATACGGTTGTTAACAAGAATCTTTATCTGAGTTCTGTCTCTTTTGTAGACATCCGGTGTGGCGCAGACAATATGAATATTAATTGGGTCTGCCTCACGGTTAAGTTCAACAAGAGAGCCTCTTACAAAGCTTCTGTCCAGTGAGAAAATATCATTTACCCTTTCAACTCTGCTCTGGGACGGGAGGCGGATAAACAGTTTTCCGTCAATAAACAGCAGCAGTTCAACATTTTCAAAACCAAGGGCCTTTTCGAGAAAAACCTTCTTGCAGTCTGCAGCCTCAGAAGAAGCGCGTCTTAGAAACTGCTTTCTTGCAGGGATGTTCTCAAAAAGATCTTCCATCAAAACAGATGTTCCCTCTGTAACTGTGCCTCTTGTGAGTTCACCCATAACACCATTGTTACAGGTAAGAGAACAGGAAGAAGATTCAATTGTAAGAACAGAGCAGGAAGCTATACTGCTTAAAGCCTCACCTCTGAAACCGAGGGTTCTTAAGGCAAAAAGATCATCTAAGGTGCTGATTTTACTTGTACAGTGTCTTTCAAAGGCAAGAGGCAGATCTTCCTTACTTATTCCGCTTCCATTATCAGTTACGCGGATACTCTTTATACCGCCTTCCTCAATGTAGGCACTTACCTTTGTGGCTTTACTGTCAATTGCATTATCAAGGAGTTCCCTGAGAACTGATGAGGGTTTATCTACAACTTCACCAGCGGCAATTCTTGAAGCAACTACACTGTCAAGCTTTCTTATCATCACTGTCTCTCCTTATCCTGCAGTTTGAAAAATCATGAGCATTAAACACGTGTTCCCGTGCCAGTTTATTCAATTTTACTATATCTTTCACAATTGGTTTAATAGAAGCGCGCACATTTGTCTGATCATACGGGCAAACAGGTTTAATTACCGGAAGATCATATACTTCAGCCAAGCGCCGGGTCACAGACTCATGTACTTCAATCATGGGTCTGATTACGTACAGGTCTCCCTCAAAGAATTCCTGAACGGGATTCATGGGTGCAAATTCAGCGCGGAAGAAGAGGTTCATGATAGTAGTTTCAACCAGATCATCCAGATGATGACCCATGGCAATTAAGCGACACCCGGAATTCTGTGAAAGAGTAAAGAGGATTCTTCTTCTGTTTCTTGCACACAGATAACAGTTGAACTCTCCGTCAAATGAGTCAGGAAACTGACGCTCATCCGTAATCTCAAAGTCTATTCCCAAATCTGAGAAATAACTGTATAGGCGCTCCCTGTATTCTTCAGGAATGGGGTGCTCAATCCAGTTAATCATAAGAGCCTTGAGGTTGTACTTGATGGGCAGCCACTTAAGGCGCTGAGAGAGGGCAAGTGCCATGGCCAGGGAGTCCTTCCCGCCTGATACCGAAAGCAGTACTGTCTCTCCGTCCCTTATCATGTCAAAGTCATTTATGCCTTTTCCTGTCTGCTTGATAAAGCGCATGACCCAGGGGTCCATGTTCCCCTCTATAATATTTTTATAGGAGAGCTTTGACGAATCATAGGGACTGATAAGTAAATCTTTCTTGCTCATCTGCTTAGAACTTTCCTTCAAACGGAGTGTAAACTCTGACCTTTCTCAGTGTCTTGGTAAAAGCATACGCTACTCCGGTCTCAGAGAAAAGCTCATCTGCAGAATAAAATGGTCTGACCTTTCCGTCTGTACCGATTATGGAAATATCCGTTTCAAATGAAATTCTTTCCGGAACATCTACAATTATCTGGTACTTTTCACTCCTGCCCGGAGCAAGAGAGGCAGCATTTTTTCTTAATTCTTCAATCTCATCATCACTTAAATCTCCCGGGCACTGGCGCTCGCAGTTTGTGTTGTACAAAAGACCGGAAGAAGAAAGCGTTACAAGTTCAAATGGCTTGTATTTCTTTGATTCACAAAGTTTTAAAAATTCAGCATCATCTAAGAAATACAAATCCTCTTCTTTAATAACATTATCAGAAAGAGCCATCTTTACAGCATTCTTAACCATGGCAGTTGCACATCTGGTAGCTGAATGCCAGTAAACATTTTTATACATCAGATACTTTGAGAAGAGCAGGTGCTCAACAGAGGCTGCGTTTGTTATCTTCAAGGCAGGACGTGAGTCCAGAGCATACATGTGCTCTGTAATGTAGGAAACATCCTGAACTCCGTAAGGTACACCGCAGTAATAAGCGTCTCTGCTCAAATAATCCAGTTTGTCCGGGTCCAGTGCTCCTGAGAGCAGGTGCTGGTAGAAGATAGTCTCAGGATCTGTTACGGGGTTTTCCTCAGGGCAGATTATGCAGCAGACAGTATCCACATCTGCTCCGGCATTTTTAATCAGCTCCTTAAGCTCCCTGTCTCCTCTGATTATCTCGGTTCCGAGACTTTCATGAGAGCGGGAAACAACGTCCTTTAAGCTGTGTGCAAAGGGAAAGTGCCCCAGATCATGAAGCAACGCTGCACAGAGGAAGGAGTTGATTCCTGTCTTAGTCAGATGCCTGCAGCCGTTTCTTAATAAAGAGATAAGCATACGGCGGCTTATGTCACAGACTCCAAGAGAGTGGGAGAACCTGGTATGAACAGCTCCCGGGTAGAGGAGGCTTACAGGTCCGAGCTGACGGATGCGGTCAAGCTTGCGCATCTGCGGGTGTCTGTAGAAGGCAGAAAGAGCCGGTGTGAAGAGCATGTCTCCCCACAGAGGATCTCTGACTGATACGGTAAAATCTGATACAAGATAGCTAAGCAAAATACTGTCGTTTACTGTCATGCTACTATTATACATGTGTATAGTAGTTTTACACAAGGCTTTTCATTTTACTCTTCACATAAATTATCGTGTGTGAAATAATCGAAACAAGATGAAGAAAACAACAGCAATAATCTTTCTCATCCTGTTTTCTCTTACTTTTCCTCTTTTTGCAGAAGAGTCAGATATTCATTCGTTTCTTGCTTCAAGGCACACAGAAAACATTCTTCCGACAGACTTAAAATTAGGGCAGCTTTCAGATGTTTCAGAACACGAAGGCCTTCTTTTTCTTTCAGATTCTCTTTCTCATGAGTTTTCCTTTGAGTGGGCTGAAACTTATCTTGAGGAAAACACAAGGCAGGCAATACTGGATAATATGACAAATACCCTCTCAGAGATTCTTCCTCAGTCAGAGATGCTCTTTTCAAAGCCCTATACAAACGGGGACTCAAGCGTTTCCATATCTGTCAGATTTTTAAATGATAGCCGCATTTTGAACTTTGTGGTTCTCAATGAGAAGATAATTGCCATAACAGAAAAGTAAATCTTCTTTTTTGGTATTGCGATTTTTTTCGAAATACTTTATAAGAATAAGGCACGGTGGCGTAGCTCAGTTGGTAGAGCAATCGGCTCATATCCGATCGGTCAGGGGATCATAGCCCTTCGCCACTATAGAAGGAGTTGTACCAGTTACAGCTCCTTTTTTCATGTCAAAAGAAAAAAACTACCTTGTAACAACTTTTGATATAATCACTATTAATAAAAAGATTTTTCTCATCCTGCTTTCAGTACTTCTCATCTTCGCCTTCACATCCTGTGACAGCAATGTTGAATCATCAGACGAAATCTCTGATGCAGAGACACCGCTTACTCTTGAGAACGCTGGCAGTACAGATGCAACTATTAATGTTATAATTGTCGGCTATTCATCCAATGATGTGAATCTAAAGTATTCCATTGATGGCGGAACAAAAACTGCTATAACAAGCACAGAGACTGAGGAAAATATTTCTTTGCCTGCAGGTTCGACAATTAGCTTTTATGGTGACAGAACAACTGATGGAACTAGTAGTAAATATGTTATGATCAATTGCAGTGCAGAGTGCTATGTATACGGCAATGTAATGAGTCTTCTTGATTCTGACGAATTTTCAAGTCTTACCAGTACAACATATGATTATGCTTTCTATAGACTGTTCTACAAACATGATGGTAATTATATAAAAAACCATACATCAAAAGCCCTGGTTCTTCCGGCAACAGATCTGGTTGATAGTTGCTATTTTTGTATGTTCTATGGTTGTACACGTTACAGAAACAAAGTATTTCTACAAAAGTTCAAGTGCAGATAGTTCTATCTGGTCATCAGTAGCTTCAGCAGGCTGGACTGTAGAAGATTATTCAGACTGAGTAATTGTTTTTAATTGTTCTTTAAGCAAAGCCGGTCCTCCACGAACCGGCTTTGTGTCATTGGCCTATAAGGGTAGTGTTTGCTACTTGTAAGATGTTCCCTTTTTACATAAAATCTTTGTCATGTATTTATGGGGAGATTAAACATGTCAGCTTTAATCAAAGATATCAAAAAAATGGAAGCAGGACCTCAGCTTATCACAGTTGAAGGCTGGGTCAGAACTAAGAGAGACAGCAAGACCGTCTGCTTTATTGAAGTAAATGACGGAACATGCCTTAAGGGACTGCAGGTAGTTGCAGATAAAGACAAGTTTGATAATAATCTCCTCAATTCAATCTCCACAGGCGCCTCAGTCGTCTGTGAGGGACTTCTTACCCAGAGCCCCGGTGCAAACCAGGATGTTGAGCTTTCTGCTACAAAGGTTACTTTAGTTGGTGAGGCTCCTGAGAGCTATCCTCTTCAGAAAAAACGCCACACACTCGAGTACCTGAGAGAGATTGCCCACCTCAGACCCAGAACAAACACAATCGGAGCTGTTGCCAGAGTCAGAAGCACCATGGCTTACGCCGTACACAAGTTCTTCCAGGAGAACGGATTTTACTATGTAAACACACCTCTTATCACAGCAAGTGATGCAGAAGGTGCAGGCCAGATGTTCCAGGTAACAACCCTTGATCTGGATAATGTTCCAAAGGGAGAAGACGGCAAGACCGACTATTCAAAGGACTTCTTCGGAAAGAAGACAAACCTCACAGTCAGCGGACAGCTTGAAGGCGAGACATACGCTACAGCACTGAGAAACATCTACACATTCGGACCTACATTCAGAGCCGAGAACTCAAACACAAAGAGGCACCTTGCAGAGTTCTGGATGATTGAGCCTGAAATGTCATTTTGCACACTCGAAGGTGACATGGAAGTAGCCCAGAACTTCCTGCAGTATGTTTTCAAGTACACACTTGAGCACTGCGAGGAAGACATGGACTTCTTCTCAAAGTTTGTTGAGCCCGGCGTCAAGGACACAATCATCCACGTCTCCGAAAGCCCGTTCGTCCACATGACATACACAGATGCCATCAAGGAACTGGAAAAGAGCAAGGACAAGTTTGACTTCAAGCCTTACTGGGGCTGCGACATCCAGACAGAGCACGAGAGATTCCTTGCTGAAGAAATCTGCAAATGCCCCGTAATAGTCACGGACTACCCGAAAGAGATAAAGAGCTTCTACATGAAGCTCAATGACGATGGAAAAACCGTCAGAGCCATGGACGTTCTCTGTCCGAGACTCGGTGAGATAATCGGAGGCTCAGAAAGAGAGTACCGCCTTGATCTTTTGCAGCAGAGGATGAAGGAACTTGGTCTTAAGGAAGAGGACTACTGGTGGTATCTGGACCTCAGAAGATTCGGTTCAGTCCCTCACTCCGGTTTCGGCCTTGGTTTTGAAAGAGCCGTACAGTACGTTACCGGAATGCAGAACATTAGAGACGTTATCCCATATCCCAGAGCAGTCAAACAGGCTGACTTCTGATAGATACAGACTGGCCGGCCACAACAAGCCGGCCTTATTACAAGCAGGAGTTCCTCATGAAAGTACTTGTTGTTTTAGCCGATGGATTTGAAGAAGTTGAAGCTCTCGCTCCCATAGATGTTCTCAGAAGAGCAGGGGCCTCAGTTACTGTTGCTTCCCTGTTTGACAGAGATGACAAAGTTGCTTCCGGAAGCCACGGTGTAAAGGTTGTCTGTGAGACTGTTTTCTCTGAAGCTGTCAAAGAAGAATTTGATGCGGTGGTTCTTCCCGGAGGTCTTAAGGGAGCTCAGAACCTCTCTGCAAGCTCAGAAGTATCTTCTTATCTTAAGAAAATGAATGAAAAGAAGGCCTTTGTATGTGCAATCTGCGCTTCTCCGGCTCTTGTTTTGTATCCTCTGGGACTTCTTGACGGAAAGAATGCTGTCTGTTACCCGGGAATGGAAATTAAGGGAAAAGCTGCAAACTTTCTTGAGCAGAGAGTCTGCAGGGATGATAATATTATTACGGGCCGTGGTGCAGGCTGTGCCATGGAGTTCTCACTTGAGATTGTAAAGGCTCTCTTCGGCAAGGATGGGGAAACTCTTGCATGTTCACTGCATGACAAGATGGTCTGCTGAAGAATTAGGGATGGCTTTATGAAAGAGATTGGATTTGATAATGAAAAATACCTTGCCGAGCAGACAAGATATATTACAGAGAGGATGAAAAAGGTAGACGGGAGACTTTACCTTGAATGTGGTGGAAAGCTCCTGTTTGACTATCATGCACAGAGAATCCTTCCAGGTTTTGATACCAACGTCAAAATGAGGGTTCTCCAGTCATTCAAGGACCAGCTTGATGTTATTATCTGTATAAGCTCAGGCGATATTGAGCACCGCAAGGTAAGAAGTGATTTTGGAATCACCTATGATACAGATGTTTTCAAAATGATTTCAGACTTTGCCCAGTGGGGTATTACTGCCAACAAGGTGGTTATTACCAGATTCAACGGAGAAAAAAGTGCCTTAAGTTTTGCAGACATGCTTCAGAGACGCGGTATTCAGGTTTTCTTTCACAAGAGCATAACAGGCTACCCTGAAAACGTTGACCTTGTAGTAAGTGATGAGGGCTATGGTGCAAACACCTACATTCCTACAGACAAACCTGTTGTCGTGGTTACAGCTCCGGGACCCGGAAGCGGAAAGCTTGCAACATGTCTCGGTCAGATCTACCACGAGTTCAGACAGGGCAGAAAGGCCGGCTATGCAAAATACGAGAGCTTCCCGATCTGGAACCTTCCTATCGACCATCCGGTAAATATTGCCTACGAGGCTGCCACTGCTGACCTTGGAGACTACAACCAGATTGACCCGTTCTACGCAAGTGCCACAGGTGCTATTGCAGTTAACTACAACAGAGATATTGAGGCTTTCCCGCTTCTTAAAAAGATTCTTGATAAGCTTACAGACGGAAAGTTTGTATACAATTCTCCGACTGATATGGGTGTTAACAGACTTGGTTTCGGTATTATAGATGATGCTGTTGTACGTGAGGCTGCACGTCAGGAAATAGTCAGAAGATACTTCCGCTCAGAATGTGAATATGTTCAGGGAATAGGAAGCAAGGAAACCATGCTGAGAACCAGAACCATTATGGAGAAGTCAGGTCTCAAGCCGGAGGACAGACCTACTGTCACAAAGGCTGAAGAGGCTCTTCAGGATGCAATTGAGCGTGGTAAGAACAAGGATGGAAAGACCTGTGCAG
This sequence comes from Sphaerochaetaceae bacterium, assembly GCA_024699225.1. Taxonomy (GTDB): domain Bacteria; phylum Spirochaetota; class Spirochaetia; order Sphaerochaetales; family Sphaerochaetaceae; genus UBA1265. The sequence goes on along the minus strand of JAILPZ010000012.1, from coordinate 6,869 downwards.
CTGCCATGCAGCTTAATGACGGAAGATTTGTAACAGGTCATAATTCATCACTTCTTCACGCTTCCAGTGCCCTTATTATTAATGCCCTGAAGGCTATGGCCGGAATCAACCACGAGATTGAACTTATTCCGTTCCAGGTTCTTGATTCAGTAAGAAAGATGAAGACAACTCTCAGTGAGCCGGGAATCAGTCTTAACCTGGATGAGATGCTTATCTGTCTTGCCATGTCAGCTCCCATGAATCCTGCAGCCCAGATGGCTGTTGAAAAGCTTCCGGAGCTCAGAGGCTGTGAGGCACATCTAAGCCACATCCCGTCTGCCGGAGACTCAAAGGGTCTGAGAAAGCTCGGAATTAACGTTACTAGTGAGCCACGCTTCCCGTCCAACAACACAATCAGCTTCTAAGGCTGTTCATATTTTAAAAGGACAGTAAGAACCCTGTCCTGATCAGCTGAGAACTTCAGCGAATATCTATCCGCCTTTAAGGTGTATGAAAGCACCAGGCGGATATTTTTTTCTTTAAAGGAAGCCTGCATGTCTTTTATCTTAAGATTCCCGGTAACAGAGGAAACTCCTGTTTCTTCTGTTCTCTGCACATCCGTTTCAACAGATACACTTAAGAGGTCGTTTGTATATTTTATTCTGTACACTGAAGCATCAGATTCAGAGTTATCCGTATCATTTGTTTTTGTGTGTACACTTTTAAATTCAAAACCCCTGTAAGATAAAACTGCCGTGCTCTGAATCTTTCTGTACTGGCTTGTCATACCGTACACAGGTTCCGGACCCAGTGTCTCCGTCACTGAATATTCAAGCACTGAATCAAAGAGCACCGTCATTTTCCGTGTTTTCTCATCTGAAAAAGTACTTCCAAGTTCAGCTCCTATATTTCTCCACTGACTCTTAAGATAAGAGGTAAAATCAAGGCTCAGTGTACTTCCCGGATTGTAGCTTCCTCTAACATAGGAAGAAGCTTTTATAAGCAGATCTTTGAGTTTTGCCTCCCTGTAAAAGCCTGTTAAAAAGAGGGTATTGAGGCCAGCGAGTGCTTGTTCACTCCAGTTTACCTGAAAGCTGTTCTCTGACTCTTCCTCTTCTGTCTGAGAAATCTCCTGTACTGCAGCGGCGAGAAAGGTTTTCTCATTTCCCGCTGTCACAAAAAGCAGGGCAGGATAGCTGTATCCTAAAGCCCAGTTTTCTTTTTCAACACTTAAGCCCATGTACTTAGGTTCCAGTGAGAGACCACTTGGTTCTGTAAAGATCTTTGACTTGTAGTTTAATATCTGGGGACCCGTGTTTTCTGTAAGTGCAGAAAGAAGCTTCCCGGGTTTTATTTCTCCTATTGTCGTGTACTCAGACAGCCTGATTCTGAAAAACGTGGGACTGCTGAAGGTAAAAGAATCATCTGTCTTTCTTATTGTGAAGCGAAACTGTGCATTCTTACTTTTAAAATCGGAAAGAATGTAAGGCTTTGAGCTCCCGCCTTTGAGGGTAACGGATACAGAGGACTGTGCTGCAGCAGAAAACAAAATGAGGAAAAGAATAAGTGGTGTTAAAAGTTTTCTTAACAGGTTATTTTTCATTCTACTTATAAAGACGCCTCAAAGTGCCCAAGCTTTGTTGACTAAATGAAAAAATAAGAATAAAAGCATGGTGTGAAAGGGAAAATCAAATACTTTGAAGATAATAAACAGCTTCTCAAAACCGTACTTATAATTGCCCTGCCAATTATGGTCCAAAATGGCTTTACAAATTTTGTAAACCTTCTTGATAACATAATGGTTGGCCGTCTCGGTACGGAGCAGATGTCAGGTGTGGCAATAGTAAACCAGGTTATTTTTGTATTTAATCTGTGCATATTCGGAGGCCTCTCCGGAGCCGGCATATTTACAGCCCAGTATTTCGGGAAAAATGACAGTGAGGGCGTAAGAAATACATTCCGCTTCAAGTTCTCCCTGGCTCTCTTTCTTTCAGCTTTAGCCATACTTGTTTTTTCTATCTTCGGCTCTTCTCTTGTCAGTTTGTATTTAAGCGATAGTGCTGACGGAGGAGACCTGGCAGCTACCCTTAAGTACGGTGAAGACTATCTTTCAATCATGTTAATTGGTCTTCCTGTTTTTGCCCTTGTTCAGACTTATTCATCAACTTTGCGTGAATGCGGTCAGACAGTAGTGCCCATGAAGGCAGGTGTGGCAGCAGTTCTTGTAAACCTTCTTTTTAACTACCTTCTTATTTTTGGAAACTTCGGTTTCCCGGCTTTGGGAGTTCGCGGTGCAGCTTATGCTACAGTGCTCTCCAGATTCGTAGAACTTGCCGTTGTCATAATCTGGACTCATACTCACACCTCAGAAGTTCCGTTTGCGTCCTCTCTGTACAGAACCCTTCGTGTTCCGTCACATCTTGTATCAGGGATCATGAAAAAGGGTATGATTTTGCTTATAAATGAAGCTATGTGGTCACTCGGTTTATCCCTTGTAAACCAGTGCTTTTCCACAAGAGGCCTGAATGCTGTAGCCGGTGTGAATATAGCCTCAACTCTGGATAACTTCTTTAAGGTAGTATTTCTTGCCTTTGGAAACAGCGTAGGAATTATAGTTGGACGTCTTCTCGGTGCAGGAAAGATGGAGGAGGCCAGGGAGACGGATACAAAGATTATCACTTTCTCCGTTATCTTCAGCTCTTTTGTCGGCCTTGTCATGCTAAGCCTTTCACATCTCTTCCCTCAGATTTACAACACAACTGATGCAGCCAGATCTATAGCCACAAGCTTAATTATTGTTCAGGCTGTCTGTATGCCTTTAGAAGCCTTCAAGAACGCTACGTACTTTACTTTAAGAAGCGGCGGAAGAACCTTTATAACGTTTCTCTTTGACGGCTTTTCCACCATGGCCGTAAACTTCCCCATAGCCTTCATCCTAAGCCGCTTTACGGATGCCAGTGTTCTCTGGATTTTCATCAGTGTTCAAATCGGCGGTCTGGTCAAGGCTGTTGTTGGTTTCATACTTGTTAAGAAGGGTGTCTGGCTTAGAAACATTGTCACCGAATAAAATACCTGAGCTTGTATTTCAAAAGCCGTTGTGTTTTAATTTATAAGGATGTTTTCAAATAATTAAATCGGAGGATTTATGGTTATACTGTCATTGAACTGCGGAAGTTCTTCTGCAAAGTACCAGGTATACGACTGGGACAATAAGGATGTTCTGGCTGTTGGTGTTGTTGAGAGAATCGGACTTGAGTACTCAACTATCGAACACAAGGCTACAGGTAAGGAAGAATTTACAGACAAATTCACATGCCCGACACATACAGAGGCTGTTGAACTTATCATAAAGATGATTACTGACCCCAAGTACGGAGTAATCAAAGACGTAAAGGAAATAGGAGCTGTAGGTCACAGAGTCCTGCATGGTGGTGAGCTTTTCAAGAAGTCAGCACTCGTAACAGATGAAGTTGTTGAGCAGCTTAAGACAGTTATCCCTCTCGGACCTCTTCACATGCCTGCAAATATCGGCGGTATTGAAGCAGCAAGAAAGGTTATGCCTAATGTTCCTCATGCTATTGTTGTTGATACAGCATGGCACCAGACCATGCCGCCTGAGGCATATATGTATGCAGTACCTTACGAGTGGTATGAGAAGTACAACGTAAGAAGATACGGCTTCCACGGAACAAGCCACCTCTACTGTGCAAAGAGAGCAGCTCTCCTTCTCGGTAAGGAAAACAAGGATACAAACGTTATTATCTGCCATATTGGAAACGGTGCATCAGTCTGTGCAGTAAAGAACGGTGTCTGTATTGATACATCAATGGGACTTACCCCGCTTGAGGGTCTTGTCATGGGTACAAGATCAGGTGATATGGACCCGGCAATCATGCCTTATATCATGAACAACACAGGCATGACAGCTAAGGAAATGGATACAGCACTGAACAAGAAGTCCGGTCTGCTCGGTATCTGCGGTATGTCTGACCGCCGTGACGTTGCCAATGAGGCAGCTAAGGGCGACAAGAAGGCTCAGCTTGCAGTTGATATGGAATGCCACAGAATCAAGAAGTATATTGGCGCTTACGCAGCACTTCTCGGCAGAGTAGACGCAGTTGTCTTCACAGCCGGTGTTGGTGAGATGAGCTCACTTATCAGAAAGGGTTCAGTAGACGGTCTTGAGAACTTCGGTATCTGCCTTGATGAGCACAAGAATGAAATCTGCCTCTGCAGAAACGCTGAGTTTGAGATTTCAAAGAATGATTCACCTGTTAAGATCTTTGTTATCCCGACAGATGAGGAACTTGTCATGACAGAAGATGCTTTTGCTCTCATGAACGGAACATATGATGTTCATACAAACTTCCACTACACATTCGAAGATGCTTCATATGTGAATAAGGCAAGAGCACGTGGTCTTGTTAAGAACCTCGAGAAGAAGCCCGAGCTTGCTGATATTATTGCCAAGCCAAAGAGAAAGTAATTTATTCATACAAGAGAAAACAGGAAGATCGTCGCAGAAATGCGGCGATCTTTTTTATTCATACCGGTTGTTTATTTAAAAGATTAACTGTGCCAGATAAACAATCAGACAGGTTCCGAATGTTGAAACAAACATGCCGACCTTTGTAAATGAAAGCAGAATAACACAGATAAAACCGCACAGTGCACCGTAGAAGTTTCCCGTACTGTAGAGAATTGAAGGAAATGCCATAACTGAAAGAGTTACATATGGCGCGTAGTACAAAAATGATCTTATAAACTGATTCTTGATAGGGCGCTTGAGAAGAAGGGACGGAAGAACCCTGACAAGATTGGTAGCGGCGGCCATGGCAAGAATTGAAAGGTATATATAAAGATTGCCTGTCATTTTGTACCTCCGTTTTCTTCTTCCGGGATTGGGAAAATAAGGGATGCAACAGATGCTATTACAACCGTGAGTATTATTACCTTCATGCCAAAAGACAGAGAAGGAAGAAGTCTGTCAGTTAAAAGACTGATCAGCATGGAAATAATTACAAGGCCTACAAGAATCTTACTCTTTCTTGCCGGTTCAATTACAAGGTATGTAAACATGGCATAGAGGGCAATTGAAAGTGCACTTACAACTGAAGCTGGAAGAATATTGCCAAGGGCAGAACCTGTCATGGTTCCCAGAACCCAGCCTGGCATGGACATGCAGTAACAACCGAATACGTACAGTGGACTGAGAGGTTTGGCTACAGAGGCGGAGAGGGCAAAAATCTCATCTGTAATTCCTATAGAAACCAAAAGACGTCTTCCAAGACTCTGGCCCGGACGCAGTCTGACCGCCAGTGCTGTACCCATAAGCAGGTAGCGCAGGTTTATGGCAAGCTGACTTAAGGCTAATTCAAAAAATGTGCCGTGCTCCCTTATAATCTCAATTCCTGCAGCCTGACCTGTGGAAGTGAGGTTTAAAAAACTCATAAGTGCGCCCTGAAAAACAGAAAGGCCCGCATTTCTTGCATTAATTCCAACTGCAAGTGAGACTGTAAAATAGCTTATGAAGATGGGGAAGGCGTCCCTGTACCCTCTTATAAAAGCTTTATTGTCCTCTTCGTATTTCATAATTATTTCTCTTGCATAAAACTATCATTTTCACGCCTTGTGTTTCAATGTTGTCACAATTGATTTATTGGTAGTATTTTTGTATTCTTTCTTAGACACGGAGCTTTTTAATTAAAGTACAGTTATATAACACTATGTCCAGGAAACTTGAAGAGTTTGTTCCTGTCAGTGAAGACCATGTAGGAATGTATACCTGCGGTCCGACAGTATACAACTATGCTCATATAGGAAACCTCAGGACATTCATATTTGAAGATACTCTTAAGAGAATGCTCAGACATGCAGGATATAAGGTCAAGCATGTCATGAATATAACAGATGTCGGACATCTCACAGGTGACGGAGATGATGGTGAAGACAAGATGGAGAAAACTGCCAGAGAGACAGGTAAGTCCGTCTGGGATATAGCAGATTTCTACACCAAGGCCTTCTTTAAGGACTATGATGCGCTTAACATTATCCGTCCTGAAGTAGTATGTCCTGCAACAAAGCATATTGATCAGATGATAGCTCTTATTAAAAGACTGGAAGAAGGTGGCCACACCTATGTTGCCGGCGGAAACGTCTATTTCAGCATTGATACTTTCCCGCAGTACGGCGCCCTTGCCAGACTCAAGCTTGACGACCTGAAAAGCGGAGCAAGAATTGATGTCGACAGCAACAAGAGAAACCCCAAGGACTTTGTTCTCTGGTTTACAAAGAGCAAGTTCGGACAGCAGGATATGATGTGGGATTCTCCGTGGGGCCGCGGATATCCGGGCTGGCATATTGAGTGTTCAGCCATGAGCATGTACTATCTCGGCGAGCAGTTCGACATTCACTGCGGTGGTATAGATGCCATTCCCGTGCATCATACAAACGAGATTGCACAGGCTGAGGCAGCAACAGGAAAACAGTGGGTTAAGTACTGGCTTCACGGCGAGTTCCTTTTGACAGACAAGGGCAAGATGAGTAAGTCCAGCGGAGAGTTCCTGACACTTCCGGTTCTGGAGAAGCATGGTTATGACCCGCTTGATTACAGATATTTCTGTCTCGGAGCTCATTACAGAACCCAGCTTCAGTTCTCTTTTGACGGCATGGATTCTGCAAAGAATGCAAGAGCCGGTCTTATGCAGAGAATTGCTTCTTTCGGCGACAGAAAGGCAGAAAAGCTTTCGGAAAAGGCAAAAAGCTACACAGACAGCTTTGACGAGTTTGTCTGCAATGATCTTTCAATGTCACGTGCTCTTTCAGTTCTCTGGGGCCTTGTCAAAGACGATGATGTTCCCTCAGATGAGAAACTTACCGCAATTGCCTAC
>JAILPZ010000008.1 GCA_024699225.1 Sphaerochaetaceae bacterium | reverse complement strand
GGTCTCCTACCCTCTTTATGTCCACGGGGCATTCCCTAAGGCATTTGGAACAGCCGTTACACCGCGTGGAGTCTACCTTTATTCCTATTACGGAGAACTTACTGAAAAGTCCGTAAATTGCTCCAAGAGGACACAAAAAGCGGCAAAAGGCGCGGTAGCAGAAAACACAGAGAAGAGCAATTAGGGCCAAAATTACAAACTTATTTGTAAAGACAGCGCCGAGCATGCTGAAAAAGCTGACATTCTCTTCATTTGACAGCAGCATGACAGCTCCCTCAAACGTTCCTGCCGGACATATGTACTTACAGAAAGCCGGGACAGGTATGCCCTGAGAAACACTCATCCATATGGTAATAATGAATACAAAAACTACAAGAATTACATATTTTAAATAAGAAAGAATCCGTGTAGCCTTACTTTTTTTAATCTTAACTGTCGGGATTTTATGAAGCAGTTCCTGAATCAGGCCAAACGGACAGAGAAAACCGCAGATTGTGCGCCCGAAGATTAAACCATAAAGAGCTAAAATTCCCACTACATAAAACAGAGCACTTTTATAAGCAGAACTCAGTGCATTCTGTAGTGCTCCCAGAGGACAGGAACCTGTGGCACCGGGGCATGAGTAGCAGTTAAGGCCCGGGACACAGACAGCTTTTGTACTGCCTGTGAAAATCTCACCTTTAACAAAACCCTTGATGTAAGCATTATAGAGGACTGCAGAATATAGCTGTATAAGTCGTCTCTTATCCAAGGCCGATACACTCCGTACAGATTTTCACAGCCTTATTTAAGACTGAGTTCACTCCGCCACCGCAGAGGCCTATAACTATAAAAGCAACAGATAAAACTAAGACAATAATACGCAGTACCCTGAAATCGGATTCAGGGGCCTGTTTCACCCTCTCTTTTCCCTTGTATGGTTTTTCATCCTTAACGCCCCAAACAAGAGAAACAACGAGAACAACAGCAGATAAAATAAAAACAGGAAGGGCAATCTTGAGAGCTCCCAGAACCTTTTCAGGGGTATAGATTGCGCAGAGAGGATCTGTTTCCCTACTCTCCATTCCCTGCAGATAAATGCTTAAGGCAGAAACAGTTAATATGAGAAACAAAAGAATGCAGAGGATAGTCTGTATGTATAAAAGAATTCTCTTGTTTTTCAAAAAATGCGCCTCCCGCTCCATTATCATTTTAACACAACGGCAATGTGATATTAAACCATCATTGATTTGTATTATTTGAGGTTTTATCATTTTTAAGGGAGCATAAATGATGAGTAAGATTATCTATGATTTTGAAACCTGTCCTAAGAGGCTTGGAAAAGATGCACTGGCGCTCGATTCAATAGGAACCTCCTGGGCTCCGGGTGCACCAAAAGACGGCTTTTCTGTGATTCCCATGTGGGTAGCCGACATGAACTTTCTCTGCTTCCCGGGTATACAGAAAAAGGTAAATGAACGCCTTAACGAGCCTCACTTCGGCTACTTCATGCCGCGTGATGAATACTATGAAAGCATCATTAACTGGCAGAAGACCAGAAACAAAACCACTGATCTGAAAAATGACTTCATAGGTTATGAAAACGGTGTCTTAGGCGGTGTAATCTCAGCTTTAAACACTCTCTGCTCCCGTGGAGACAATGTTCTTCTACACAGCCCCACCTACATAGGCTTTACAAGTGCCTTGGGAAATAACGGCTACAACATGGTCCTTTCAGAAATGAAAAAGGACAGCAACGGAATCTACCGCATGGACTTTGAGGACATGGAGAAGAAGATTGTGGAGAACAATATCCACGCCATGGTCTTCTGCTCTCCCCACAACCCCTGCGGCAGAGTCTGGGAGGATAAAGAACTTAGACAGCTCTCAGATCTCTGTGAAAAGTACAACTTAACTGTTATCTCAGATGAAATCTGGTCAGACATAATTCTTAGCGGCCATACCCACATCCCCACTCAGAGTGTCAGTTCCTACCTTCATGACAATACTGTTTCTCTATACGCTCCGTCCAAGACGTTTAATCTTGCAGGCATGATTGGAAGCTACCACATAATCTACAACAAGCGCCTGCGTGAGCGCGTGGATAAGGAGAGTTCTCTGTCTCACTACAACTCCATGAATATCCTCTCCATGTACGCCCTGCTAGGTGCCTACACACAGGAAGGCATGAACTGGACAGACCAGATGTGTACTGCCATAGACAAAAACATGGATACAGCAGTAAGCGCACTAAATGAAATTAAGGGTGTGGAAGTTACAAAGGCTCAGGGTACATATATGCTCTTTCCTGATTTTTCTCTATGGTGCAAAGAGCACGGCAAAACTATGGATGAACTTGAAAAGGCCTGCTGGGATAAAGGAGTGGCCCTCCAGGATGGAAGGGCCTTTCACGGTGAGTATAATCTAAGGATAAATCTGGCCTTACCACAGAATCTTGTAAAAGAAGCTATGGAAAGGCTCAGAAAATATGTTCTTTAACTGTTAAATGCTCCACTTTGCACTGCTGCTCTGAAGCTCGGCCATGTGGCGGAACTTACTGTTTTTGCGTTCTTTAAGTTCCTCCGGTCTTCCCTCTTCAACAACCTTGCCATCTGAGAGGACGACAATATGGTCAGCAGCCTCAACAGTTCTCATTCTGTGTGCTATAACCAGAACGGTCTTTCCTTCAAGAAGTCTTGAAAGAGCACCCTGAACCTTAGTCTCGTTTTCAACATCCAGAGATGCAGTAGCCTCATCAAGAAGAACTATAGGAGCATTCTTTAACAGTGCTCGGGCTATGGAGATTCTCTGTCTCTCACCGCCTGAGAGTTTGGCTCCGTTCTCTCCTATTACGGTGTTGTAACCTTCTGGCATTTTGGATACAAACTCATCACAGTTTGCAGCCTTTGCGGCAGCGAGAACTTCTTCATCAGTAGCTCCGTGTTTTCCAAGACGGATGTTTTCCATAACTGTGTCGTCAAAGAGAACAACATCCTGGAAGACCATTGAATAATCTGTAAGCAGTACTTCAGGATCTATGGTTGAAATATCAACACCACCTACGCAGATACTGCCGCTGTTTATATCCCAAAGTCTTGCAGCAAGACGTGCACATGTACTCTTTCCGCTTCCGGAAGGACCTACAAGAGCTGTTACCTCGCCTTCCTTTGCCACAAAGCTCACGTCGTTGAGTACAACATTATCGTCGTATGAGAATTTAACATTCTTAAACTCAATATTATGATTATCAACCTTAAAGGAATCTTTTCCCTCTGCAGTCTTTGCATCGTAGATTTCCATAAGGCGGTTAGCTGAAACCTGTGACATAAACTGCTCGGCTATCAATGCAAGAGCCTGGTCAAACGGAGCATAGATACGTGTAATAACCATCAGGAACATAAAGAGAAGCATGAAATCAATCTGACCTGAGAGAATAAGGGTAGAACCTGTTAAAATTGTAGTTGCAACACCCAATCTCATTATTACGCTGGCTCCGTTTACAAATACTCCTGTAATAAGTTCTCCTCTTTTCTTGACTTTCTCATGGCTGTCTATCTTCTCATTAAGTGAACTTAAGAATCGTTCCTCCTGGTTTGTAGCCCTGATTTCCCTCATACTCTCAAGTGTCTCCTGAATTCCGTCAGAAACACGGATGGCAGCTGCTTTGTTTTTCTCTGATTCTTTCTTTGTTACAGTTCTGCTTCCAAAAAGAAGAATAAAGGCTACGGGGACTCCCCAAAGGCAGGCAAAGGCCATCTTCCAGTTGTAGATAAAGAGCATGACTGCAATAATACCTGTAGAGACAAATGAGCCGTACAGATATCCAAGACAGTGTGACCATACATGTTCAAGACGGTTTACGTCTCCCATTATGGTTTCTGTCAGATCTGCCAGGTCTCTCTTTCCGAAAAATCCTAAGGGAAGCTTTCTCAGCTTCTCTGCTATTCCTATTCTTACAGTCTTAATTTCCTTATAAACAAGGCCATAGGTGGCTCTGTACTGCTGAAGATGAGTAAGAATTGAAAGGACCAGGAATACTGCAACAAGTATTAAGACTGTTGATACCGGTGATAACTGAGCACCATTTAAAAGTGTATCCATGTAGGAGTTTATCATCATATACAGAATTCCCATTCCGCCCATTGTCAGAAGATTAACTACAACGGTCCAGAAGGCACCCTTCTTTGTATTAATTACTCCCTGATCGGTGAGTGCATATTTTCTTTGAAGTTTCTTGAACATCATCTGGCCTCCTCTGAAGCGGAAATCTTCCACTGGACAGCCTTGTTGTAGTCCTCCCACATCCTGGAGTACAGACCGCCGTTTTTCACAAGCTCTTCATGACTTTCCTGCTCCACTGCCTTACCGGAATCAAGAACAATAATCTTATCTGCATCCACGATTGTTGAGAGTCTGTGGGCTATCATAATTACAGTCTTGTTCTTCATAAGAGCCGCAAGAGCTTTCTGAATCATGGCTTCATTTTCAGGGTCAGCAAAGGCAGTTGCCTCATCAAGTACAACAATAGGAGCATCTTTTAAGATGGCTCTTGCAAGAGCTACTCTCTGCTGCTCTCCGCCTGATAGATATGTGCCCTCAGTTCCTATTATGGTGTCCATTCCGTTTTCAAGCTTGTCCAGAATATCCTTGCACTGGGCAGCTTCCAGGGCAGAGAGAACTTCATCTCTTCCTGCCTCAGGTTTTGCTATGCGGACATTTTCAAAAATAGATGTTTTAAAGAGTCTGTTGTTCTGAAACACAAAGGCAACCTGACTCATAAGAACATGGGGATCTGTATCCTTAACATCTACACCACCAACTTCAACCGAGCCCTCAGTTGCATCCCAGAAACGGGGAATCAGGCTGGCTGCTGTTGTCTTTCCGCCACCTGACGGTCCGACAAGGGCCACGGTCTGTCCTCCTTCCACCTTAAACGAAACATGGGAGAGAGCCGGCAGGTCCGATCCTTCATATGTAAAGCTTACATCCTTAAACTCAACTGTGTTGTCTTTAGGTGTCTTAGGATTATCAGTTACTTTGAGAGTCGGAGCATTCATGACTTCATTGAAACGGCCAAGGGCTGTTTTGGCCATCATGGTTCCGCTTGCTGCAAACATGATTTTTGCAAGGGCCGTTGAGATGATGGCTGAGAATACTGCGTAGAAGGCAAAGTTTGTAATAAAACTTGCAAAGTTTCCGCTCTTAAGTGCTGCAGGTGCAATAAAGAGTACTGCGGGGACGAGGAAGATAAATGCTCCCTCTGTTGCAGTAAGGTTGATTGACTGAGGCCACTGGCAGACTCCTACTGTGTATCTTTCTGCCTTGGCGCTGTAGTCTTCTATGGCCTGCTTGAAAGCTTTAAAGGAATAGACTGTCTGCTGGAAGACCTTAACTACGGGAATTCCTCTTACATACTCAGTTCCTGCCTTGCTCATTACATCCTGAGCTGTCTGGTACTCCATCATGAGGTTTGCATTCTTTCCGCCCATCATGGAGAACATGGCAACAATTGATACTATGGCTGCAAGAAGGCAGGAAGCTCCCATTCTCCAGTCAAACATGAACATGAGAACAAGCATGGTTACAAACATGGCCACTGTTCCCGTTATATCGGCTAAATTGTGAGCTAAAAGTGTCTCAGTATCTGCAGCAGCTCCGTCCAGTCTGTTTCTAAGGTATCCGGATGCATGGCTGTCGAAGAATCCGAGCGGAGTCTTCATAAGGTGCCTCATTCCGGTTTTACGGATATTTGTTGCTGTTCTGAAAGCAGCAAGGTGCGTGCACATAAGTGCTGCAAAATAAACCAGTATACCGCCGAATGCAAAAGCAAAAGCCATCCACCCATACCTAGCAACCTCTGTAGCTTCAGTCCAGTTAGGAGCAACCGCTATAAGGTCGCGCACTACAAGCCATATGCAGATATATGGCAGGGTTCCGAGAACCATGGCGACAGCTGAAAGTGCCAGGCCAAGGTATGTTAAACCTCTGTATGAGCCGGCATAGTCAAGCAAGATTGAGATCTCGCCTTTCTTCTTTTCTTTCATGTAATCTCCTTGGGTTAGCCATAGCTAACCTAATGTTACAATACTGCCCTTTTCGCACAGTGTCAATCATGAAAAACCCGCTACATAAATGTAAGTAACGGGCTTAATATTTGGAGTGACCTTTCCTGGACATGTATTCAATTATTTACTATGCAGACAGAACATTTTACCCCTGAAAACGCTAATTCAGTTAGCGAATTCTCCGATAAAAACGCAAAGACCCGCCACTAATGTATGTAACGGGCCTTTTGTTTGGAGGTGACCGGACTCAGGTTCCAGTCCAATTCCTCATAATTTATTCCCAAACCAACTCATTTTCAGAATATCTGTTGGTTTATGAATTTATTGAGGATTCAAAGCTTATCCAAAAGAGTTTGGAGAACCAAACGCAATGCAGGAAGATCATTCTTTGCAGTTGTAAACACTATCGAATAGTCTACATTTCCATAGTCATGAACCAACCTGTTTCTCATTCCAGACACTTTAAACCAATCGTAATCAGCAGATTCTTTCATTGCCTCAGATATGCTATTACTATTCTCTGATATCTGAATTAATCGAAAGAATGTAGTCTATATCATTAAGAATTTAAGATATGTAATACTCATCATTCTTCCGTTTTTTCATATATCTTTATTCCTTCGCTTAATATGTCATGAAGTAATTCGGGATTATTATTTATCTGTTCAAGACCAAGAACATCAACTTTTTTATTTAAAGCAAGTCTAAGTCTTTCTGTCATTCCATAATAATCCAGGCCTGAAATAGTTGTAGAAACCAGCAGATCAACATCACTTTTCTCATTTGCCTCTTTTCTGGCATATGAACCAAACAGATAACAAAACTCAACATCATAATTATTTAAAACTGATTTACATTTCTCTTTTATAGTTTCAATCGTAAGAAGACCATGTTCTTCATCCACAAGAGCTTTTTTCTCCATGACATCAACAAGATACTTATATAAAGGTGTATTTTGTTTCCTTGTATCATTTTCATAAGATTTGTATGAGCGCAAGGATATATCACACAGTTCAGCAGCTTCAACTTGAGTAAGCTCCGCTTTTAATCGTAAATATTTCAAATCTTCAGTCTTTTTATCCATGAATAAATCATATCTTGTTTGCACCCTAATAGCAAAATAAAAGTGCAAATTTTGCACCATAGATAATAGCCATAGTGCAAATACTGCACTTTACATCATTTTAAATAAACAAAATAGACCCACTACTTTCTCTGTAATAAACCCTTTGTTTGGTGACAACCGGAATCAGGCTCTACTCTACTTCTTCGTAATAGTAGGAGTAATCTATTCCCTTGATTATAAGCTCTCTATCTTCAAGCTTGTCTGTTAGTGCCCCATGTAAGAGATTACTGATTTCTGAATCTTCAGTCGGGCTTAACTCCATGGCTGCCATATAATCTTTTTTATCAATTAAAGACCAGTTAACACACTTATGCAGATTCATCTTGAGAATCTGATCCAGCCATATTCTAGTAGCTCTTCCATTGCCTTCCATAAACGGATGGGCGATATTCATCTCAACATATTTTTTAACAATCTGCTCAAATGTTTCTTGAGGCATGTTATCTATGCTTTTTAGAATCTCGGGAAGAAAAGCAGCATTTGCAAACATGAAACCCTTCTTTGAAATATTCTTGTCTCTTATCTTTCCTGCAAAATCATAGAGCCCGTCAAAAATAAACGAATGAATCTGTTGCAACCCAAGTGTTGTTCCAACTTCTATATCATTTATTATTCCTGATTCATACAGTTCGTAGGCCTTTCTTTTGCTCTGCTCATCCAGGGGATTATCATCTCCGCCAAGCCATTGTCTTAGTGACCTTCTATACTTTTTGGGAATTATATCGAGCAATATGTCAATTCCGGCAGAGTTCAAGCAGTCTGTTAAATAGAGTTTTCCATCAGCCGCTGTCATTTTCAGTTGCTTACAATTTGTAACTATCTCAGGGTTTCTCTTCTTTACGGCATACCAGTAGATTCTTGGGTTTGAGGAAGATACAGTTGCATTTATTAAGTCAGTAGCACAGACAAGCCAAGATGAAGTCTGCTCATCATACCTGGACCTGACGGGCTTCTCATTAAAATACCTGATAGAAGTCTTTTCTTTCATATAACTTATTATAGCA
>JAILPZ010000064.1 GCA_024699225.1 Sphaerochaetaceae bacterium | reverse complement strand
CTGCTACTGCTTGTGCCTGATGATGAGCTTACGTCTGAATCACATGATGTGAAAACAAAAGCAAGAACGATTGCAATTGTGAATAAAATCTTTACTTTGGATTTCATAATGAAATCCTCCCTTACATTTTAAACAGTAAGAATTAAACAAAAATTGAACAAAGGTTTAAGGAATAAACACACATTTCTTCACAAAAGGCTGTAATATAGCAGATATGAAGAAAACAAACGCAATGAGGATTCTTGAATCCTGCTCTGTGCCCTACACAACTCTCTCATATACTGTGGATGAAAACCATCTGGACGCCATGCATGCTTCAGCAGAGCTTGGGATAGATCCTGAAAGTCTTTTTAAAACCATTGTCATGATTACAGATAAGAAAGAGCTTTTTGTTTTCTGTGTGCCGGCCCCGTATGAAATAAGTTTGAAGAAAGTCAGGGAACTGTGCTCTGCAAAGAGTATTGATTTGCTTCCTCTTTCCATGCTTCAGAAATATACAGGATACATAAGAGGCGGTTGCAGTCCTCTTGGCATGATTCATAAATATCCGACCTATATTGAAGAAAGTGCCCTTCTGTGCGATAGAATATATGTAAGTGCAGGAATCCGTGGTACCATGCTGTGCCTTGAATCGGAAAGCCTTGCAAAAGTTACGGAGGCAGAGTTTGTATCTCTGATTTGAAATATGTCTACAGTTATAGTAATGATTGCAATTCTCGCAGCAGTGATAGGAGCAATTGTCCCTACTATAAAACATATGAAAGGCCAGGGCGGCTGCTGTGGCAGCGGCAACGAGAGTGTCAGCAAAGAAGAAGAGGATAAGGTTCTTGACGGTCCTGTTACATGTAAAAAGATAATTGAGATTGAAGGTATGCATTGTTCTAACTGTAGTAACAGTGTCAAAAGAGCTATAAACAAGATGGACGGAGCCAGTGCAAAGGTTTCTCTTGAAGAGGGAAAGGCAGAAGTTTCCATGACAAAGGAGATTTCAGATATGACACTGCGCCTTGCAATTGAAAATCTTAACTTCCACGTAAAATCAATTTCAAAGCTATAAAGGCCTCTTTATATCAACAAAACAGCATAAGAAGAAAATTATTTTTAATTTGACATTGCAACAAATCTCATATTCAGTTAGTATAGGCTTACCGAAGGGGTTAGCATAGGCAAACGCTATCATTGCGCCCATGTAACTTCCTTCAGGTAAAGGAATATTAATGCTTCCATTAGTACTTGCCGGCCTTGATGATGAGGCCACTATTAAAAAAGTCTCCGGAAATCCGGAAGTAAAGCAGCATTTAGAAGATCTCGGCTTTGTCCCTGGAGCAAGCGTTAAGGTTGTTGCAAAGACAGGCGAGAACATAATTGTGAATATCAAAGAAACCAGAGTTGCCATAAACAGCGATATGGCAAAGAAAATAATGATCTGATTCATCATGGAGGAAATATGACACTGAAAGAGGTAAAAATCGGTCAGTCCGCATCCGTAGTCCGTATCAACAGTACAGGACCGGTCAAAAGAAGAATCATGGATATGGGAATTACAAAGGGAACTGAAGTTTTCGTAAGAAAAGTTGCTCCCCTTGGAGATCCTATTGAAGTAACAGTAAGAGGCTATGAGCTTTCTCTCAGAAAGGAAGACGCAGCTCTTATTGAAGTACAGCAGGGCTGAACAGGAGAAGTAAATGTCAATTAGAATTGCACTCGCAGGTAACCCTAACTGCGGAAAAACAACACTTTTCAACGCACTTACCGGTGCAAACCAGTTCGTTGGAAACTGGCCTGGTGTAACAGTTGAAAAGAAAGAGGGTAAGGCAAAGTTCGATCAGAACGTTGTAGTAACAGACCTCCCGGGTATCTACTCACTTTCTCCCTACACAATGGAAGAAGTTGTAGCCAGAAACTACCTTATCGGAGAGAGACCGGATGCAATTATCAACCTTATTGATGGTACAAACCTTGAAAGAAACCTTTACCTGACAACACAGCTTGTTGAGGTAGGAATTCCGGTAGTTGTAGCTATCAACATGATTGACCTTGTTAAGAAGAATGGAGACAAGATTGACCTTAAGGCTCTTTCTGAAAAAGTTGGATGCCGTGTTGTTGAAGTCTCAGCTCTTAAGGGCACAGGCGTAAAGGAAGTTCTTGAAACTGCAGTAAAGGCAGCTCAGGAAGATAAGACAGAGCCCAAGCATTCATTCTCAGGTCCTGTTGAGCATGCTATTGCACATATTGAAGAGGCAATCGTACATGAACTTCCTGCAGAGCAGCAGAGATGGTATGCAATCAAGGTCTTCGAAAGAGATGAGAATATCATCAAGAAGCTCGGTGTTGCAGCAGACAAGCTTGCTCACGTTGAGGCAGACATTAAGAATGCTGAAAAGGAAATGGATGATGATGCTGAATCAATCATCACAAACGAGCGTTATATCTACATTGCTGAAGTTATTAAGGCTTGCTATAAGAAAAAGAACAAGGGAGCTCTCACAGCTTCAGACAAGATTGATAGAATTGTAACAAACCGCTGGCTAGGCCTTCCGATCTTTGGCGTAGTTATGTTCCTGGTTTACTACGTTGCAATGGTTACAGTCGGTACAGCAGCAACAGACTGGGCAAATGACGGTCTGTTTGGTGATGGATACCACCTCTTCGGAAACGGTACAGCTGAATACACAGAAGACGCTGATGCATACGCTGAAGCAGCAAACGTCCTCGACGCTTATGGTCTTCTTGAAGAAGATGTAACAGTTGCAGATGTTAAGGCCGGTGCCGCTGCAGTTAAGAGCGGAACAACAGCTGATTACACTCTTGTTGATGAAGAAACTCTTGCTGAAGAAGAAGTAACATATACAACAGAAGATCTTGCAGCAGCAGTTGAAGCTTTCGAAGCTCTCGACGGTGCAGAACCAGATCCTGCCGACTACGGCGTTTGGGTTCCTGGCGTTCCTGTTCTTGTTGGAAATCTTCTTGAGTCTATCGGATGTGCAGAATGGCTTTCTGGCCTTATCCTTGACGGTATTGTTGCCGGTGTTGGCGCAGTTCTCGGATTTGTTCCTCAGATGCTTGTTCTGTTCTTCATGCTTGCTATCCTCGAGTCTTGCGGATACATGGCAAGAATTGCATTCGTCATGGACAGAATCTTCAGAAAGTTCGGTCTTTCCGGTAAGTCATTCATCCCAATCCTTGTTGGTACAGGTTGTGGTATTCCGGGAATTATGGCTTCAAGAACAATTGAGAACAACAGAGACAGAAGAATTACAATCATGACAACAACCTTCATCCCATGTGGAGCAAAGGTTCCGTTTATTGCCATGGTTGCCGGTGCAATCTTCGGAAATTCACCGGCCATTGCAGTTTCCTCATACTTTGTAGGACTTGCAGCAATTATTGTTTCAGGTATCATTCTTAAGAAGACAAAGCTCTTTGCTGGAGATCCGGCACCGTTCGTTATGGAACTTCCTGCCTACCACTGGCCCGCACCGGGTAACGTTCTCCGTTCAACATGGGAGCGTGGATGGTCCTTCATTAAGAAGGCTGGAACAATCATCCTTCTCAGTACAATCCTCGTCTGGTTCCTGACATACTTCGGATTCACACCGGAAGGATTCAGAATGCTCAGTGAGGAAGAGATTGACATGAGCCTGCTCGCTGCAGTCGGTAACCTGTTTGCCTGGCTCTTCATCCCACTTGGATGGGGTAACTGGCAGTCAGCTGTTGCTTCTGTTACAGGTCTTGTTGCTAAGGAAAACATTGTTGGTACAATGGGTATTCTTTACAGCTACGGCAGTGGCAGTGTTTATGCTAACCTTGCAGCTGCATTTACTCATGCTTCAGGTTACTCATTCCTTCTGTTCAACCTCCTCTGCGCACCTTGTTTTGCAGCTATCGGTGCTATCAAGAGAGAAATGAACAGCAGAAAGTGGACATGGATTGCAATCGGCTATCAGACAGGTTTTGCCTATGTTGTATCACTGATTGTTTACCAGATTATGAGCATGTTCTCAGGTAATGGAAACGTATTTGGTTTCATTATTGCAATAGCACTTCTTGCTTACGGACTTTACATGCTCTTCAGAAAGAACAAGGCTCTTGCCAAGTAATCTATCTGAAAATGGATATAGCGGGCTGTGACGGAAGTTGCAGCCCGTTCTTTTACTTTTGGAAAATATGGAGTTATATTTAAGTATGAATACTTCTACATTTATTGTTTTAATTATACTGATTGCGATAGTTGCCCTGATTATCTACTCCATGAGAAAGGACAAAAAGAAAGGCAAGAACTCCTGTGGCCACAAGTGCTCAGGCTGTGCAATGGCCGGTCAGTGCCATGGTGCAAAAACGCAGAATAAGGGTTAAATAACTTAGCTTTTTATAATTGTAAATACATGACTTTTGATATATAAATAGAACGTTATGTTCAAACTTGTCTATTCGATAATAACACATATATTCACATGTATACGTCTCGCTATATTTCTTAAGAGGACTCTTAAAAGCAATGATCCTGTTAAGAGATATGATGCAGCAAGACTTACAGCATGCACTGTTGTAGACAAGATGCACGTAACAATAAAGAGCTCAGGACTTGAGAATATCCCTTCTACCGGATGTTTTCTCATGCCAAACCATCAGGGGCGTTTTGACGGACTGGCTCTTATGTACACCCATGAAAACCCCATGTCCTTCATTATTGACAATACAAGAAGTGACATATCCTATGAAACTGATTTCATGAACCTGATAAATGCCCTGAGAATAGACAGGGAGAACCCAAGACAGGCAATGAATGTTTTCAAAACAGCTTCACAGCGTGTACTAAACGGTGAACATATCTGTGTTTTCCCCGAAGGCGAACATAACGATAATAAAAATACTCTTCAGGAATTTAAAACCGGTCCTTTCCACTTCTTAAGAAGAAATCACCTTCCTATTGTTCCTGTCTGTCTTTTTGACTCATGGAAGGTTTTCAACTATGAAAAGGTTTCAGAAGCTTTCAAGAAAGTTACCTGTCAGATTCACTACCTCAAGCCGATTATGCCGGAAGAATATGCCGGAAAATCAAAGGCCGAGATAGCTGAGATGGTAAAGTCCAGTATTGAGAAAAAGATTGAAGAGCTTTCAAATATATGCAGTAAAGAGAGTGCCCTCAACCTCGGCTGAGATTGGAACTCCTGCACGAATCATACAAACCTGTCCCTTTGAAATATTATAAGACTCATTAATAACAGCACTGCCTTCAAAGCAGAATACAATACGCGCAGAAACAGCTGTATTTTCAAAGAAATAGCCATCTTTAAGAACGGAGAGTATAGGACCTGCTTCCATGTAAAAATGCTCACCGCCGCCATCCTCGTAGCTTCCAAGGTATGACGGAATGTACGGCTTCTTGAGGACAATCTTATCAAGTTCAGCCTTATCTACTCTCTTTGATGTAAGACCTGCACGTACAACATTATCTGAGTTTGTCATAAGCTCTATGCCGCACCCTGAGCAGTAGGCGTGAAGAACACCGGCCTTTATGGCTACAGCATCTCCTTCCTCCAGATTCATAATGTTAAGGCGGTATGCATAGTCTGTGCTGCTGTCGCCGGGGAAATAGCTTTCCAGATATGAGTGCAAGGCTTCAGACTCTTCGTCTTTGGTGTAGGTTTTTCTCAGACCGCAAAGCATCTTTGTATCTTTGAGTGCGTAGAACATCTCTGATTTTTCATTGGGATCAGTGTAGTTCGGGTTCCCGCTTTCAAAGCCTTCTTTTGCCTTCTGTGCGTCAGGATGGCATTGGATACTCAGGGGTCTGTTTATGGCAAGAAGCTTCAGAAGGAAGGGAAAATCGTCTCCCTTTTTAAAATCGGGGGCAGCAAAGGACGGGTTTTCATCCAGAAAGTCCCTGAGGCTCTGAGATGTTTCCAGGACAGTGTTGCAGCCGTTTTTGTGGGCTCCCATCCACAGCTCTGCCTGAACCGGCGGAATATCTTTGACAGGAGAAGAAGATAACAGCTCCTTTATGTAGGAGCTGCTTCCCCAGTCATAGTCTTTTATTACTGGAATTAAGGTTACTATATCCTGCATTAAAGATGAGCCTCGAACCAGGAGAGAATGTACTCTTCAACCTCTGAACGGTTAGTCTCATTTAAAAGCTCGTGTCTTGCTTCAGGATAGAGCTTTAAAGTTACATCAGAAATGCCGGCCTTCTTGTACAGGTCGTAGACCTTTCTGACCCCCTTGCCGTTTGCTCCGACAGGGTCTGCTTCTCCGCTTATGATAAGAAGAGGAAGATCAGAAGGAAGGCTCTTTGCCCTTCTGACATTATTTGCTGTTTCGATTCCTGTTAACAGATCAAGATAGAAGGCGTTTGTGCAGACAAAACCACAAAGGTCGTCAGCAACATATTTATCAACTTCCCTAGGATCCCTTGAAAGCCAGTCGAAATCTGTTCTGACAGGTTTGAAGGCATTGTTATAAGAGCCAAAGCTCAGCTTATCCATAAGAACGCCCTTCTCTTTCGGGCCCTTTCCTGAAATCTGGGATTTACAGACAAGCTTTCCAACTTTACCTACAAGGCCCATGGAAGCTGAGGTTCCCATAATAACAACACCTGTGTAGAACTGAGGGTTGTTTACCATAACGGTACGGGCAAGGAAGCTTCCCATGCTGTGTCCGAACAGGAATGTTGTAGATGCTGCGTGCTGGCTTGTAACAAAAGCTGCAAGTTCTGATGCATCTTCTGCTATTCTGTCCCAACCGTCCTTTTCGGTGAAGTATCCCTTAAGACCGTCTTCTATGCTGTCTCCGTGACCTCTGTGGTCTCCGGCAAATACTGCATAGCCGTTCTTGTTGAGAAATTTAGCAAATCTTGCATAACGGTCGCTGTGTTCAGCCATACCGTGAAGTATCTGAATAAATGCCTTTGGTTTTCCTGAAGACGGAAGCCAGAGGTTATATGCCATTTTATGGCCATCGGAGCAGACGAAATAGTTTTTCCCAGTTGTGCCAGCAGCCATGAATCTGTTCCTCCTGATGCTTTAATTGTTATGGTGAATTTATACAATTTTTATTGTAGTTGTTGCTAGTGAGAAAAACAATATTTTTCTAAAATTTTACACCACATTCAGTGTGACTGAAAACTTACGGCCTCAGAAAGAGCTTTTTTGTGTTCATATTCCTGGCAGAGGGCAAAAAATGGCACTACGCTGTCCGTTCTGAAGTTGCTCTTGGGATCTGTTTTAAAATAGTCAGGAATGTTCATGCTGTTGTGTCCAAGAACAGTATTTATACTGTCAATTAAAGCTCGGCAACGGCTTCCTGCAGCATAGATATCTTCTTCTGTAACAGGTCCTGTTGGAAGGCCCTTTATGCTGGCCTTAAGTAAAAAGAGCTTTTTCTTTCTGCCCTTCATGTTCATGGCCTTTACAGCTACGCAGTTTTCAGAGCCCTCTGCAGAGCTTAATGAGCAGAGAACTGCAGCTTCAGCTTCCGCACTGAGGAGGTTTCTTGCAAGATGTGAATCTGATAAGGCGGAGCGAAGCTTCATGTCCTTTGCGTTCATAAGATGGCAGCAGATAAGGTAGGAAGAAAATCCAAAGCATTCAAGACCCATGCCGAGAGACTCAAAGAGTTCAAACATGGCAGCAGTATCAGCTTTTGAAAGCTGCGGGAAGAAGGCCGGGTACGGTGTAAACCATGTACGGCGGGCCTGTGTCAGAGCCTGGAAGTAAGAGCCTCTTACATCTGCAGGGCCTGATTCAAGTCCTTCATGGTGATATGCATAATCTGTGGCCTCGTAGAATCTGGATACCTCTTCAAGACCGTTTCTTGCGTGAAAGCCAAAGCCTGTTCCGTAGATTATCTGGGATATGATGGAAAATACATCAGCGTTATCCGAGAAGTCCATGTCTTTTGAAAAGAGAATTACTCCACGCTTTTGAGCTTCCATTGCCCATCCGAGAATGTTTCCAAGTGAGACAGGATCAAAACCAAGTTCAAGGACCTTGTTACACCTCTCGGCTACTGTTTTGGGGTCAAAACAGCCGCAGTTACTGCCAAGCATTAAGACAGCGTAGTAAGGCGGAATTTCCTCAGTATTTCCGAGGGTTCTGGTAAGCTCGTCTGAGCTGAGGTAGAAAAGCCTTGGGTCTGTTCTTAATGAGAAATTGTTCACTGGAGCCCAGCCTGCGTTGTTTGCACCTCTTATGAAATATGAGGAGCCGCAGGAGCCCATCAGTGTAGTTATGTTCTTGTTTTCAGCTATTGCACAGAGTTCGCTGAAGGCTTCTGTGTTTTTCTTTTCAGTTACAGAGGCATTGGCCACAATGGCCTTGAGGTTCTTTATGCCTAAAACATAGCCCAGGCCACCGCGTCCGCAGAATTTTCTGTCTGAGACTGCTGTGGCGTACACAATGTTTTTTTCGCCGGCGGGGCCTATGACGACCGATGAGCAGTCGCTTGAGAGGCTCAGGGCTTTTTCGGTTTCCGATACGCTCATCATGGAGTAGCGTTCGGTGGTTTCCAGGCTCACTCCGTCACTTGTGATGTGAAGTACGCTCTGTCTTCTGGCTCTGTTTTTTATGACCAGGGCGCTGTAGCCACGCCTTAGTAGTCTGGCGCCGAAGAAGGATGAAACTGAGTTGATGCTGATTCTGCCATCCTGGGGGCTTCTGTATGCAAAACATGTGATATCTGCGCAGGGAACGCCCTTTCCAGCTATGGCTCCGCCTGTAATAACTACAGGATTGTGCTGCTCAAAGAGCTCTTTTTCATCAGCTCCCTGCTGTGCAAAATGTGCCCACAGTCTTGCTGCAAGTGCAGGGCCTGAGATGTATGAGTTAAACCATGAAGACGGGATTTCAAAAACTGAGCTTTCGCCGCTAAGCAGGTCGAATACAAGAGCTGAGGAGCCCTTGAAACCAAGGTCTTTTTCTGAGGAAAACAGCTTGTCACATTCTGCCATGCAGGCGTCAAGTAGCTTCTTGTCCATAAAAGCTCCGTTAGTGTTTTCAATTTACATTTATAGATTGAAAACGTCAATTATGTGATAAAATCATCCTATGAATATAAACGTTACGGTAAAAGATTTAAAAAACAACTATAGTGGCAGTTTTTCTGTTGCCCAGTACACTGAGGCTGCAGAAGTTCTTAAATTAGCCGGAATAAAGATCTGCAACAGGTATGAAGACAATCCTGTTATAGGTGTTTGCGCCTCGGGTATAGTTGCTCCGCTGCACAGAGCTTTGAGCTCTGACTGCACAATAAGTGTAATTAGAGCTTTTGACAGTGAAGGCAGAAGAATATACCGACACTCTCTGTGCTTTCTTCTCTTCTACGCAGCATCTGAAGTTCTTAAAGGCAGGACTCTTATCATAGGCCACTCTCTAGGAGATGGCTTTTATTTCAGCTGTGCCGACGGCAAGGCTATTTCTGAGAAAGAGACTTCTGCACTTACCTCAAAGATGCTCTCTCTTGTTTCTGAAGCTGTGGAGATTGAAAACATCTGTCTTGAAACTCTTACTGCCCAAAAGCACTTTGAGAAGAACGGCATGGAAGATACGGCTCTTCTTCTGTCTCAGCAGAACACCCCACTGGTTGAGCTTTACCGTCTTAAGGATTTTATAGACGTAGCCTACGAGCCTCTTGCATGGAATACATGCCTTCTTTCTGTGTTTGAAATCAGAAAGTACGGTAACGGCTTACTGCTAAGGTATCCGACTTCCTCAGGGGATTTAAGGGAGATACGCGAGTTTGCAGACCGCCCCAAGCTTTTCAGTGTTTTTGAAGAGTACAAGAACTGGGGAAAGATTTTGAAGGTAAGTTCCTGCGGTGAGATTAACAGAGTTCTGCTATCCCCTGAGGCACCACAGTTTATAAGGCTGTGCGAGGCATTACAGAGGAGAAAGATTGCGGAGATAGCCGATGGCATTGCCCGTAAGGGCGCACAGGCTGTCTTTATTGCAGGGCCTTCCTCATCAGGTAAGACAACGTTCGCAAAGAGGCTTTGTGAGCAGATTATGCTGATGGACTATGAGACTATCAGGATTTCTCTTGACGACTACTATAAACGCAAGGTTGACTGTCCCAAGGACGCTGCAGGCAAGCCGGATCTGGAGTGTCTGGAGGCGTTGAAGACCGATTTGTTCAGGCAGAATATGCAGGATCTGTTTGGCGGGAAGGAAGTGGACCTGCCGCACTACAGTTTCCAGAAGCAGGAGACGTTCTATCTCAACGAGCCGGTGCGTCTGACAGAGCGGACTGTTTTTGTTATAGAGGGTATTCACGGGCTGAATCCTGAAATTACTTCATGTGTTTCTGAAGACAAGATTTTTAAGATTTACATTTCAGCTCTGACGCAGCTTAACATAGACTCGCATAACAGAATTTCTACTACAGATAACAGAATTATCAGGCGTATTGTGCGGGATAACAGAACACGCGATACTTCTGCACTTGAGACTCTTAAAATGTGGTACTCAGTAGAAGATGGCGAGAGAAAACACATCTTCCCGTTCCAGAACAACGCAGATGTTATGTTTAACAGTGCCCTGGACTACGAGATCTGTGTTCTTTCACCTTTTGTTGTTCCTCTTCTGCGTGAAGTCTCTCCTAATGACGGTGAGGCCTACGCTACTGCAAGAAGGCTCTTACAGTTCCTGGAAATCTTTAATCCGCTTCCGGCTCTGGACGTACCGAGTGACTCACTGCTTCGTGAGTTTATAGGCCAGAGTGACTACGAGGATTAAGTTTAGCGGATATTGATACTTCCTTCGGGAACGAATTCGAGGAATGTCGGTCTGAAGCCGAAGATTCTTTCGTATTCTTCAAGGCGGCTCTGAATCTGTTCGGCGCCGCCTTCTTTTACTATGGCAGCTATAACTCCACCGCGTCCTGTAAAGACTACGCAGGCTCCTGCACATGTGGAGATTTCAGAACATCTTTTGACAAGCCAGTCCAGCTCAGGGCATGTCAGTTCAAGGTTGTTTCTTATGCCCTTTTCCACTCTGTTGAATACCCTTCCGAGCATTTCAAAATCACGGTTCTTTATGAGGCGGTCCAGTGAGCTTGTGCTCTTGTATTCTTCAAGAAGGTATGTGCAGACTCTTCTGGATTCTTCCGGCATGGGTGTGATTCTGTCTTCCAAATCAGATATGGAGATGTTTTTAAATGAATTCTGGCTGAAGCTCTTTCTGAGGTTTCCCATTGCCTCAATGATTGTGTCATATACCAGATCCAGCTCTTCATTTAAGGCTGCAGGCGGTATTTTGGAATCTATGAGATAGAGCTTGTAGTCTGAACCGGGGAATGTGTTTTCAAGATATGAGTAGTTAACTTCCTGATTATCAAAGAAGATGAAGCGGTTTTCTCTTGCGTTCATCATGGTCAGGATTGTCATGTACTCGACTCTTTCCCCGCAGAAGTTGTTACAGGCGTTGAATATGTCGTTTAAGAGTCTGTTATGCTGAACTTCTACATTTGAGATTTTGCATGCAGCTATTCCAACTGCAAGAGATACTGCAGGACAGAGGATTCTGTTATCTGAATTAAGAAGTGAGCCGTCAAGTGTTATGTTCAGGCCTTTTGCAGGAAGAAGTGAGGACAGCTCGAGGAGAATTCCTTTTACATAGTTGCTCCATCTGTCTTCTTTTCTGAACTTTATGGCTGTTGATGAGAAGTGCTTTCTGTCGTTTAGTTCTGTGTTATAAACTCTGATCTGGGAGTCTGATCTTACAGACATGGTAACTTTAAGTTCTCTTGAATCTGCTGCACAAAGCGCGTAGCCTTTATAGTTCTCTGCAAATGCGCCAAGAAACTTGATTATTCCGGGGACCCTTACCACCACCTGAGGGGTTTGCTGATATTCCTCATAATGCTTACTGTTACTCATCAAATCCTATTTGGTAATTGGCGTAATTTTATTATATGTAGGATTATAATACAACAAAGGCACCCACCCGAAAGCAAAAAAAACACAAAAATTGTTTGATTGTTAAGCTTGTTTCTGAAATTGCAACAAAACAAAACAAAAATGAAACAAGATTGGGATACGCTGACAGTGCTACTATTGTGAAGGCAGTTGTAAACAGACCTTTGGATGATGTTGTGAACGATTTAGTTTCA
Source organism: Sphaerochaetaceae bacterium (assembly GCA_024699225.1). Lineage (GTDB taxonomy): Bacteria > Spirochaetota > Spirochaetia > Sphaerochaetales > Sphaerochaetaceae > UBA1265. Next base: position 437 of record JAILPZ010000064.1, on the reverse strand, counting down.
TTTTTTAAAAATCTAGTTCACTTTTTGTCCAGACAAAAATTTTTTTTAAAATTATAGACAATTTTGCAGGCTCTTTAACAAAGCTTGGACCCTTTGCGGCGTCTTATTTAGTATGAAAGCATTTTTAAACAGACTGGAGACTGTTATTTCCAGAGAAAAGAAGCTGAAGAAGTTTTTGGAAGGACATTTAGCGAAGCATCCCGGCAAAACATTATGCACATCCATAAACAAAGGCCACCTGAGATACTTCTGCTCAGAGAAAGGGAAATATACATATCTTAGAAAAGACCAGACGGTGTACAGGGCAAAATAGAAATGCAGAAAAAGGGCAATTGAAAATGTAGGTTTCAGAGGACCCAAAACTCTGCCCTCCTGATAAACTCCTTTTTAGGAGGAATCATGAGGCGAGACGTTTTTGAGAGGATGAAACTCATGCA
>JAILPZ010000061.1 GCA_024699225.1 Sphaerochaetaceae bacterium | reverse complement strand
CGTGCTCTTTCAGTTCTCTGGGGCCTTGTCAAAGACGATGATGTTCCCTCAGATGAGAAACTTACCGCAATTGCCTACATGGATGAGGTTCTCGGTCTGAAGCTTCTCGACGCTCCCAAGACAGAAGAGGATGCAGTACCTGCAGAAGTTGTTGAACTGGTCGAAAAGCGTGTTCAGGCAAAGAAAGAGAAAAACTGGGCTCTGGCAGATTCGCTCAGAGCAGAGGTGGAAAATCTCGGATACACTGTGAAGGATACTCCACAGGGACCCCAGATTATAAAAAAATGAATTTTTTATGGCTGGATTTGTAACATTCCGGCTATTGTGTTGTTTGCGTTATGGAAATTAAAAGTGGTAATGAAGTTCAGTTCAGACAGGTTTACAACGAGTTATTTCCTGTATTGATGAAGGTTGCATATCATATAACCTATAATCAGGACGTAGCCGAGGATATCTGTCAGGATGCATTCATCCGGTTTTATGACAAGGACATGGTGTTTCCTTCAATGGATGATTCCAAGTTCTGGTTGATAAGGGTTGTAAAAAACCTGGCTCTCAACCACGTCAAGAAAAAGGCCAGAGAAAATGCTTCCATTGAAAAGATCAAGAAAGTCCCTATGGCTGCCCTGAATCCTTTCCGTGACGGTGCTTCGGAGTTGCTTTTACAGGAATCGCAGCAAACCGTCAGAAAGGCAGTTGCTCAGTTGCCTGATATTTACAGGACTGTAATAGTTCTTAAGGAATATGCAGGACTTGACTACAGGCAAATAGGAAAGGTTCTTGGAATTTCTGAAAGTAATGTTAAGGTTCGTGTACACAGGGCCAGAAAAGACCTGGAAGTGTACCTGAACAGGGAGGAAGTAAATGTGCCTTGATGATCAGATTCTCAACACCTATCTCGACGGAGAGCTTGAAGAGCCCTGGAAGAGTCAGGTTGAAGAGCACCTCAGCTATTGCACAAGTTGTAAGATTCGTTACAACAGCCTCAAAAAGCTTAGAGATACAGTTAAGTCTGCTGCTTTGACACAGGAAGAAATACAGGGAAGCCAGGACAGAGTTCTTGCCATGCTTGAGAAGAATTATCTTAACAAGCCTGCAAAGAAGAAGTTCATGGGCAAAGAGATTAAGTTTACAGTACCACAGTTCATGGGTGTTGCTGCAGCTTTCGTAATTGTTTTTGCAGGTGCCTTAAGTCTCTTTGGAAACAGAAGTGCATCCTCAATTCCACTTCCGGATGTAAACAGCTCAATTAACCTTGAGAATATTACTCCGGTTAAGGCAACAGAAACTTCAGTTACTAAAAAGACACTTGATGATTTCACACTTGATGAGATTCTCAAGTACCTGGATGGAAAGGGATATTCAGTAGATATTCACCTTAAGAGTATCCAGCCGATTGATCCGGCTGTTGAAGAAACAGTAGTTGTAGAAGAGCCGGTTGCAGAAGAAACAGTTGTTGAAGTAGTTGAGTAATTATTTACAGTATAGAGAGATGAGGGCTGTCAGAAGACAGCCCTTTTTCATTTTTATTCAACTTGGATTATAAAGCTCCATTCTGTAGAGCCCCTATTGATGTTCCACCTTACTTTAGGCCCAATCTTGAAATTCAACTCTGAAGCAGAACTTCCGATTATAGGACTGAAATCAAACAGCAGTTCTGCATCTAAAACATTTGCAGTGGCTGTACTTCCGTTTTTTGAGAATCTGATAATATGCTGATAGGAAGCATCCAGATGCATACGCCTGAAGTAAAAGAGAGTATAAGGCAGGTTGTCCTGAATATCCCAGGCAAAGAGAGTGGAACCAAGAGCCATGGAAAGGTAGATATCTTCCTCCTCATACTCATATAGAACCTGTCCTGTTATGTAAAACGGCAGATTATAAGTAAGTACTCCTGTGCATGGTAGTGGCAGAAGGCTTTGAGCCTTGTAATATGCAGAAAACGCTGCACTTTCTTCTGAGGCTGTAAGAGTTAAAGAGTGTGCAGTATAGTCGTAATAACCTGTGCCAAGACTCTTTGCGTTGTAGTAATTAGCCTTGAATGTATTTGAAAAATCAAAGTAATCACTGTTTTTTACTGTGGCCGTATCTGACAGTGTTACCGTCTGGTTGTTGCTGTTCAGGGTAAAGCCCTTTGATGCCGTACCGCTTACGAAGTAGTTGATGTCCTCTATATCTTCAACAGAAATGCTTATCCCCGAATCAACTGTTATTTCTACAGGAAGAGATGATTCTGTGACGGATGTGGTTAAAAAGATATCTTTGTTTTCAAATGAATAGCCCGAACTGGCCAGGAGGGTAAGACTCTGAGTCAGATCGCTGGTAATCCATGTTCCTCCAAGTGCAACAGAGTTGTCAGCTGTATTAATGCCCAGAGGAATAATTACACCTCTTCCAATGTTTCCCATAAGATTGTACTTCAAAGAATTGGATCTGAGATTGTCAGAGGTGTAGACGGGAGCGCCTTCCAGAGGGCTGAAGGGTGTAAGGTCAGTGCTTGAGCTGTATTTAAGTGAGAAGTATGAGAGATCAGAGAGGCACAAAGAGTCTCCGTCAGTGAATCTTGCTATGTAGAAGACTTCCTCTCCATCCGATACGGGGGTATAAACGCCGCCTGAGATGTCTGAGGGAGAAAGGTATATGTCTGCACTGTTTGAAGCAAGAGACACGTTAATGCGTCCGAGACGCGAGAATGACGGGTGGGCGGGGTTGCTGTTGTTGTAGGATAAAACTATGTCTTCTGAGCCGTCTATACACGAGATGCAGTTGATTAAGATATCAGGTACCTCAAAAGATTTCATTTCAAAGGTTTCTACGTCAAGAAATACTATTTTTCTTGTAAGACCGTCTTTTATTAGAAGGACAACGTAACCTGTCTCTGTACTGTCCATACTTAAAACTAATGTGTCATAACCAAGTAAAATACTTTTTTCTGCTATTGCCTCTGCCTCAGAATCAAGGTTTTCAAATCTGTATAAAGTCAGTTTCTCTATCTGACCGTCTGCACCGTATATTAATGCTTTAAGGGTATCTTCATTGTTTATGAAACATCCGTTTCTTGCATCCGGGGCAAAGCTGAGGACCTTCTTTCCTTCGCTGTTGAGTAAAATCATATCGTCTGTTTCCATGAGATTATGATTGGAGAGGACATATCCCTCGTCACTTATGCTGAGGGTGTTGCAGTAAGAAGGTGCAAAGCCTGTTTTCTCAATTATTCCTGCCTTTGGATAGATTTTACAGATGTCATTTGAAATTGAGGATATTGTATAGAAGTAATTATTTGAGCATTCGGTAGATGCGAATGTCTGATTCGATTTGAAAAGATCAGATTTCAGGCTCTGGTTTTCCTTGATGGAATCAGGGACTTTTATGCTGTCTTCAAAGTTCTTCCATGCTGCTTTGGGACTTATTTTGAATACTGAAACAAATAGTTCATGACTTAATTTAAACAGATGGATGTCTCCGGCCTTTATGAAGTATTCAAACAATTTGTCTTCTCCATAAGTTTCTGCGAGGTATTTCATAAAGGCTCCGCCGAAGATGTAGGAGTTATTGCCCCGGCCATAGGTGTCTCTGGAACCGTTTACAACGTCCCATGACGGAAAGGATCCGTCTGATTTTGCCTGTCTGATTATCTCCATTACATGTGAGTTATTAAGGCGTCCTGAACCGTTTCTGCTTTCGCTGTATACGGCAATACCTTCCGAGAAGAATTCGTCTACGTATAAAGCAGAGGAAACAGAGATAATATCTCCGAAGATTCTGGAAAGAGCAGCCGGGAAACGGCCTCTGATATTGTAGATTAATGCATGAGTGAGCTCGTGGCGGAAAATACTTACAATTGAGTCTTCAAAAACACTTAAAGACGGATTGGTAGACGGGTTGTCATAAAGGACAATCGTGTTGTTCGGATAATTGGTAAAGAAAGCATTGTTTACCTTGTATTTGTCGGTAATTATTACAGGAATTCTTACCTGCGGATCTATTCCAATCATTTCCGTTATTTCACTGTAAATTTGCTCACATTCTTCGTAAATGTGGACCGCAGTCTCTTCGCAGTGCTCGGGATAAACAATATCAAAGTGCACAGTAGATGTTTTCATGGCTCCGTACGGTGAGAGTACTGAGGCAAAGCATGAAAAGCTTACAAGCAGGATAATAAGTGTGGATGCAGTTTTTTTCATAAAAGGTATTATAGCATGTTTGTTGTAAAAATCCTCTTATTAAACTATCATTAGGCGTTATATTATGATTTATCCGGGAGGTCTCAAATGAAGGCTATTGAACTTGAGAAAGTATATGAACCTAAAAATTTTGAAGACAAGATTTATGAGCATTGGGTGGAGGATGGAGATTTTCATCCGTCAGACAAGAAGGGAGAACCTTTTACAGTTGTCATGCCGCCACCAAATGTCACGGGTATCCTTCATATGGGACATGCCCTTAACAACTCGCTTCAGGACATTCTGACAAGATACTACAGAATGGGCGGTCGTCCGACCCTCTGGGTTCCGGGAACCGACCATGCCGGTATAGCAACACAGAATGTTGTTGAAAGACAGCTTGCAAAGGAAGGTTTGAGAAGACAGGACCTTGGACGTGAAAAGTTCCTGGAAAGAACCTGGCAGGTTAAGGAAAAGCACCACGATATTATTGTAAAGCAGCTTAAGAAGATTGGAAGTTCATGTGACTGGGATCATGAGCGTTTTACAATGGATGAAGGCCTTTCAAAGGCTGTCAGAGAGACTTTTGTTACTCTTTATGAGCGTGGACTCATCTACAGGGGAATGTACCTTGTAAACTACTGCCCGCACTGCGGAACAGCCCTGGCTGATGATGAAGTTGAACATCAGAACGACAAGGGACATCTCTGGAATATTGAGTATCCGTTTGCAGACGGAAGTGGCAGAATAACAGTAGCAACAACAAGACCTGAAACCATGTTTGGTGACGTGGCTGTAGCAGTCAACCCGGATGATGAACGCTACAAGGCCCTTGTTGGTAAGATGCTCAAGCTGCCTCTTACAGACCGTGAGATTCCTATTATTGCTGACAGTTTTGTCGGTATTGAATTCGGTACCGGTATGGTTAAGATTACACCGGCTCACGACCCGAATGACTGGGAATGCGGAAAGAGACACAACCTTACTCCCATTAATATTCTCAATCCTGATGGAACTTTAAATGATGTATGTCCTGAGCAGTTCCGTAATATTCCGGCTGAAAAGGCCAGATTTATGGTTGCTGATGAGCTTGCAAAGCAGGGTTATCTTGCTTCTGTTGCTGATTACGATCATGAAGTCGGACACTGCTACAGATGTAATACAACTGTTGAGCCATACATGAGTGAACAGTGGTTTGTTAAGATGAGACCTCTTGCAGACAAGGCTCTTCAGGCATGGAAGGATGGAAGGCTTGAATTCCATCCCAAGAGATGGGAAAACACCTACAGCTCATGGCTTGAAAATATAAGAGACTGGTGTATCAGCCGTCAGCTCTGGTGGGGTCACAGAATTCCGGTATGGTACTGCAGTGACTGTGGCCAGATGATGGTAAAGCGCGAGGATCCCTGCTGCTGTGACAAGTGTGGAAGCAAGAATATCAAGCAGGATAATGATGTCCTTGATACATGGTTCAGCTCTTGGCTCTGGCCGTTCTCAACACTCGGATGGCCTGAAAAGACAGCAGATTTACAGAGATTCTTCCCGACAAGCACTCTTGTAACAGCCTACGATATTATCTTCTTCTGGGTATCCAGAATGATTATGGCTTCTCTTGAATTTACAGGTGAAGTTCCATTCAAAGATATCTATATCACAGGTCTTGTAAGAGATAAACAGGGCCGTAAGATGTCCAAGAGCCTTGGAAATGGTATAGATCCTCTTGAGGTTGTTGATCTTTACGGTGCAGATGCCATGAAGTTCACACTCTGTTATCTTGCAGCTCAGGGCCAGGATGTTCTTATTGATATGGACTCATTTAAAATGGGTTCAAAATTCGCCAATAAGATCTGGAATGCTACAAGATACATCCTCATGAACCTTGAAGGCAGAAACATTGTTGAGATCAAGGAAGAAGATCTTAATGACGTTGATAAGTGGATTTACCACTCATTTAATGAAAATGCACGCAAGGTGAATGCAGCTTTACAGGGCTACAGATTCAACGAAGGTGCACAGGCTGTCTATGATTTCTTCTGGAATGACTTCTGTGACTGGTATATTGAAGCTTCAAAGCCTGAACTTTACAGTGATGATGATAATAGAAAAGACAGGATTGTTTCTATTCTTCTTGACCTTTTAGCCCGTTCTATGAGGCTTATGCATCCATTCCTCTCCTTTATTACAGAGGAAATATATGATAAGTTGCCGAATACGGAAGGAAAGGTTATTAGTGCTGAATTCCCTGTATTTGATGAAAAACTTGTCCATGAAAAGGAAGCTGCACTTGTAGGAAGTCTTCAGGAAGCTGTCAGAGGTATCAGAAATGCCAAAGCACAGCTCTGCATTCCGCCTGATAAGAAACTCAATATAGTTATCAGAACTGATGAGAAAGGTGATCTTTCAGACTTTATGAAGAAGTACTCATCTTTGATTGCTACTTTCAGTAACAGCGCTAATATCACTATTGATGACGATAAGTCTTCTGATATTTCCGGAGCATTCCCGGTGGCGGCTCCTGGCTTTGAGTCCTACCTGTTTGTTCGTGAGGCAATTGATGTTGATAAGGAGATTGCCAGACTTAAGGGAGAAGTTGAGAAGACACAGGGTCTTTTGGCCGGTGTTGAGAAGAAGCTTGGTAATCCTAACTTTATCAATAATGCAAAGGCTGAAGCTATTGAAAAAGAGAAGGGTAAGAAGGCTGAATTTGAGGAAAAAATCGATAAGGCACTCAAACATATGGAAGCTCTTAAACTTCTGTAATTTAAAATTTTAGTGTTATTTCAGGCTTGTTAAGTGATTTAACAAGCCTGTTTTTTTATCAGTATTTTTTTATAAGAATTATATAAGAATAATATTGTTATTAAATTCAAACAATTAATTATTGTATTTCTTACGCTATGGGTATATGATTTACACTGAGACAAGTTATGGCAAAGACTATTTCTTTCCACCTTCAGAAAGGTGGTGTAGGTAAAACGACTATCTCAGGCACAGTTGCGTGTCAGTCAGCCCTGGAGGGATTTAGAACGCTCTTAATTGACGTTGATCCTCAGGGTAATGCCTCATCATGGTTTCTTAAGGAAGCTCCAAAATACGAGCTTGCAGATGTATTACAGGGTAAATGTTATATTAATGATGCAATTGTTCCTGTTCCTTCTGTTGAAAATCTTTATTTGCTCCCTACTTTCGGAATTGGCGGAACTCTTAAAAACTACAGTGAAACCAAGCTTTCTGAAGAACCTTTTGTCCTTCAGGATCTGATTCATGAGCTTGATAAAGACTTTGACCATATAGTTTTAGACCTTTCACCAGGCCTTGGCAGACTTGAAAGAGCTGCTATTATAGCCAGTGATGAGGTAATAACTCCCATGACTCCTGAAGTATTCTCTCTTGATGGTCTTGAAATCTTCATTGATGAGCTATCAAAGATTCGCAAGAACATGAGAAGCAATGTTAAGCACACCAGAGTTATTATTAATTCTTACGATGAAAGAATCAGACAGCATAGAGAAATATATGGTGCTGCCTGTAAGGGAAACTTTACTGTATATAAAATTCCTGTAGATCCTGCATTCAGAAAGGCTCAGGAACAGTCAAAAGCACCCCAGTTATATAAAGAAACCTTTAAAAGTCTTAATAGAGGCTTAAAAGATAAAACTATAAAAGCACTAAAGGAAATTAATAAGGACGTCTGGAGTTAACTTATGGCATTGAAAAGAAATACTGAAGAAACTGTTGTAGAGCAGAATGCTGAAAACAAGGCTAAAAGCCTCTTTAATCAGGAACCTGCAAGGAAAAAGGAAACTATGATTCTCACCACGTTCTCTATTGCTCCTTCATTTAAGAAGGAACTTGAGGATATGTTTGCAGACATGGGAATAGGTTGGGCAGCCGGAATTAGGTTTGCACTTAAAGAATTCTATAAAAAACATCAGGAATAATATTAAACCTATATAAAACCAATATAGAAGTTATTCAAGTTAACCAATACATGTTTTATATGGTTATATTATTTCTTGATAGTTCCTTATTTAAGAATATAAAGGATCCTGGTATAGGATCCTTATATTTTTTAGTGCATTTCAATAATAAAATATATTAGATACATTAACTATAATTTAAGAATACCTATATTATTCTATAATAAATGTATTGTAATATA
>JAILPZ010000060.1 GCA_024699225.1 Sphaerochaetaceae bacterium | reverse complement strand
TGTATTTCCAAATTTCTGCAGCTGTTCAGAATCACAGCAGACAAAAACAAGAGAAAGACAGACAACGAATAAAACAATTAATAATTTCTTCATATGTGTCCTCCTGTATGAGTAAAATTCCCATACACCCACCCTAATAGTAATTTGCAAAGCGACGATAGACAAGTGACACGTGAATTATTTCACAAACATCATAAGACGGCTTTAGAACTCCAGCAGTCTGAGAAATTCTTTAACAGTGTTGTAAATAGATGAATCAGTAAGATTATCAATAGCAATAAGGCAGGCCATAATAGGGTCTACTATCTGCATAACCTCTCCAAGAGAAGTCGGCAGAGGTGTCTCTCCCGTAATCAGTGAGACAGCTTTTTCAACAATAAGAAATACTGTAGAAACAATAACCACATCAGTATATGTGGAGTATTCAGAGTTTGCGGATTTCATGGACAGAAGCTCCTTAATGTAGTCTTCTATTTCTGTCCAGCATTTATTAATTTCTGTCTGAAGCTTCTTTATGTTCTCATCAGAGAACTCTTTTTCCAGATACTCCTTAAGCTGTTTTACGGATTCATTAAAATCATTTTCAGCTTTTACAACTGTAACGGGGCTTACATAATAGAATTCATCCATCACATCATTTCTGATTCTTTCCGTATAACAGGCACTGTTTATGCACACAACGGCTTCCATAAACAGATCGTAATAGTCTTCATACTTTCCTGAACCGTAAAGGTATTCTTCCAGGTATGCATTAATCTTCTCTTTTGCCTCTTCTTTTGATGAAGCATTTCCGGAAGGATTGTATATATTTGTTCCCGCAGCTGCTCCAGTCTCTCCCACCTTCTGAATCACTTCTGCATCACAAGCTGTAAAACAGAGTATGACAAAGAGCATAATAATAGAGAAAAAAATACCTTTTTCCATAAAAATACATCCAACAGGCTAATCCTAGCATATCAAGACACAAAAAATAAAGGTTCATTGTCTAGCCGGAACAAGTTTCTTTCTGAGAATAAACATGATGACAACTGCTACCACAGGAAGAAGAGCGTAAGAAGCAAAGAGGGTCTGGTAACCAAGGTTATCTATTATGGCTCCTCCTGCAAGAACGGCAATCATTTCTGCAAAGTTATAACCGACAGCCTGGAAAACTCCCATTGAAAGTGTGTACTGTTCCCTTTTCGTTACTTCGGTTATGTAACCTGTTGCTGCTATATGTGCAAGTCCGTAGGTTATGCCGTGAAGAGACTGGGCAATAATGAACATGAACATATTCCCCGGGAAGAAATAATAAATCAGCAGTCTGACGGAGACGAAAAGAGAAGCAAGCATGAGGGTTCTGTAGCAGGTCTCAGGTCCTTTCTTTATAAACCGGCTTCCCCATATCATGAAGAAAACCTCAAAAGTAGTTCCGAGTGCTACAAAGAGCGTAAAGCTGTTTCCAAGACCCATAACCTCAGTCATATAGGCAGCAAGAAGCTTTTCAGGAACTCCGTGGGCAATTCTTGTCAGGGCATAAAGCCCGATAAATACGTAGAATTTCCCTCCAAGATCCTTAAACCCTGTTTTTGGTTTCTCTTCTTGCTCTACCCTGTACGTATTATCCTTAAGAAAAATCAGACAGAAGAGAATAAACACAGCTGCCCTGGTTACAAGGTTAAGAAAGATACTTTTATTGTTCCCCTGATCGGGGAATGCAAGTATGCCTGAAAGCACCAGCATGCAGATATATCCCAGACTTCCGCCTGCCCTGACTTTCCCGTACATGGACGTATCTTTCAGATTTTCATTGATTATCCCGTCATGTGAGGAATTAATGCTGCAGTAAACCATAACTGCAAGAGCATAGAAAACAACAGTTGTAAAATCATTGAACGGAAACAGTACGGGAATGAAGAGTAAGACCGTAAATACTACTTCAAATATGATTATAATGCGTGGTTTTCCACTCTTCTGCGAAATCTTTCCAAGAACCAGAGGTCCGAAAATGGAGAAGAACATGCCGATTGCAATTACAATTCCGACAAAGGTGTGTGAGTAACCGTTATTTCTAAGCATGAGCTGCAGATATGGACCTACAGCTCCTGTTATGGTTTGTGTAATAAATGAAAAAAAGAATAATCTTGTCATTTGCGTCTGATTGTCTTACCACAACTCAAATTGAAAGTAAATAGGCAGACCCTCAGATTAGTTTTTCTTTTCTTCTTCGTCACTTAAATCAGGCTTAAATTCCTTAAGAACTTCTGCACGTTTGATCTTGTGGCTTGAGGTAGTCTGAAGCGGATCATCAAGAATTGTTGTCTTTGAAATCTTCTTGTAGCTCTGAAGTCTTCCGTTAATCTCCTTAACTATTTCGTTGATCCTTTTCTCAATTCCTGATTTTACGTTCTTGTATTCTTCTTTGAGCTTTTCAGAAGGAACGGCAAGAAGTCTTATTCCCTCTGTCTTAAGCTTTTTATCGGTGTAGTAAGGAACAATACAGACCTGTTCAAGTTCATCATAAAGCTGGAAAAGATCCTCAATCTCTTCAGGGAAGACGTTCTTTCCGCCTTCTGTGACAATTATGTTTTTGGACCTTCCGCTGAGATACAGATAATCATCTTCATCTATATGTCCTACATCTCCTGTATTGAACCACCCGTCTTCGGTAAGGACTTCTCTTGTTGCTTCAGGATTCTTGTAGTAACCCATCATGACTCTGGGTCCCTTCTGCCAGAGTGTTCCGTTTCCGTCGCTGTCCGGATCTACAATCTTGTGTTCTACTCCGGGGCAGGCTTTTCCAACACTTCCCTTTCTGTAGGCAAAAATAGGATTGAGGTGAGTAATAGGAGAAGTCTCCGTCAGTCCGTACCCCTGAACAAAATCAAGTCCAAGCTGTCTGAAGGCCTTCTCTGTCTGAGGAGGAAGGGCTCCGCCACCGCTGACACAGTATTTAAGGTTGTCAAAGCTGAGCTTTGCAAGAAGTTTCTTAAAAGGTTTCTTAAAGGCATTCCATCCGAACACATCTCTTAAGAAGCCGTTAATTCCCATCATTGCCCTTACCATGGCATATTTGAACTTGCCGGCCTTCTCTATACCTGACATAAGCCCTTTGAGCATTTTATTGAAAAGCATGGGAACAGCTACAAGAATATTTACCCTGTAATCCTTCATTTCCTTGAGAAGGTTGGTAACTGTAAGACGCTTTCCGAAAACAAGGTGAGAACCCTTTGACATACACTCAAGCAGGTCAGCCTGGAGGGCAAATGCGTGGTGGATTGGAAGGATAATATAGTAAATGTCATAACAGTTGACGTTCATAAGTCCCTGAGAAAGGTAGGTACAGCTTATCAGGTTCCTGTTTGAAAGCATGACTCCCTTGGGCACTCCCATGGTTCCACTGGTAAACAGCATGACTGCAAGGTCTTCTACCTTTGTGTACATGTCATCGCCTTCAGGGGCCCTTAATTCTGCCGGTCCCTCAAGATCCATTACGTACGGATATTCGTCACACTTCTCAAGACACACAAGGGTAAGGTTTTCTCTGTTGGTTATGCTGTCCAGCCTCTCTTTGTCCCCAAAAACCATACTTATGTCACCGAAGCTGACAATGTTCTCAAGTTCGGCAGAATGAAGGGTATTATCAAGCGGCACTGATACGCAGCCAGCATACTGTACTGAGAAGAAAGCCACCGCCCACTGCGGTGAGTTTTTGCCGGTAACAGCTATATGTGTGTTTTTATCAACTCCTTTACTTCTAATCCAGGAAGAAACTTTGTAAAGGACCTCTTCAGCCTGAGCATAAGTAAGCTTCAGTCCATTTTTTGCAGGGTCGGTCCAGCATGGTCGTTCAGGATATGTAATGGCTGAAATATGAAAGGTTTCTTTGATAGTAGGAAACTCTCCCTGAAACTCTTTTCCGCGGAATTGATCAAGGTATCTCCATGGCTTTGGATCATGTTTTTCTTTCATTCACAGGCCTCCATAGCTTAACAGTTTTATTTTGACACATTATTAAAAAGTGTCAAAATAAGCAATACTACCCCAACTTACTTTAGTCAAATACCTGATATTTAATTTGTCAAGGAAACTTCGTCGATAATAAAGCGGTTTTCCTGAGGAAGATGATTTTTTCCTCTGCTGTCCATCATATTTGTCCATAATTTGAGGTTTATATGCTCTCCCAGCTTACAGTTAGATACAAACATGAATGAGTTGACTCCCTCGTCTCCCCACGGGTGCCATGGCCTTGCAAGCCATACACTGCCCTCCTTTACTCCTTCAGTTGCCGTGAAGTTACAGTCCATGAAGGTAAAGCCCATATCAGAGTCTTCCTTAGTTGAAGGAGCACAGCAGATGCCCTCTCCGTTAGAAACAATAGTGCAGTTGTGGAAGTCAGCATTTGCACGCCCGAAGATGAAATCTACGTTTCCTTCAATGGTACATTCAACAAAAAGATTGTGAACTCCGTCTGCAAAAAGAGTATCCTGATGACCTATGAGTTTACAGCAGTCAAATACAACTTCATCTGAGCCCGGAGCAATATAGACAGCCACTGCCTGTGTTCCCATAGTTGCGCCTGTTTCCAGTGCCTTTTTATGAGCCGTTTCATAATCAAAATCATTTTCAACTATAAGATCCCTGATAAGCACAGTGTTTCCCCTGATGGTGAGTGTTGCACTATCCGGTGTTGCCGTGTTGTATCTTATGGTGTTCTCATAGTTACCGTTACAGTCATTGAAAACTATTCGTGAGCCGTTTCCGATTATGGTCACGTTGCTGCGGTTTATGCAGACCTTCTGCCTGTAAGTACATGCTGCAGGTAATTCAACTACAAGTTCTTCTTTTGTTTCATTATTGAAAAGTTCATTCAGATTTGAGTCTGCGACGGCTTTAATTATCATTATAATCTCCTGAGTACGTCTTCAACGCTCCAGATTGCTCTTTCTACTTCTCTGGCAGCATCTGAAATACGCTTCTGAACCATTATTTCTGCTATAAAGTTATCCATATAATCGAAGAAAGTCAAAAAACCGGAAATATCTACATCTGCAATAGAGGTGGATACATCTCTAAGTTCCCTGTTGAAAACCTCAAGGTCATACTTTGCCCTATTCATGCAGTCACGGGCTCTTTCCATTTTTGAGTGTTTCATGAAGGTGGAAATCAAACCGCCGTTGCCGCTGAAAAATATGTCTGCAATTCCCCAGTTTGAGGCTTTTTTAAGTTCAGCCTTAGCCTCATACAGGCTCTGAAGCGCCTTCTCTCCAGCTCTCTTTGCTTCCATTATTTCTTTTGCTTCGTCCATGGGGCACCTCCCTGTACATACTAATTGACAACAAACTTGGATACAAGATAATATTTGTTTGCAAAAGCCCAGGTGGCGGAATTGGTAGACGCGCTTGGTTCAGGTCCAAGTTTCTGCAAGGATGTGTGGGTTCGAGTCCCGTTCTGGGCAAAGCAATAAAGGTCAGTTCCCAAAAGGAACTGATTTTTTTGTGCATGAGC